>JBBSIK010000378.1:0-3731 GCA_038232115.1 Chloroflexia bacterium | reverse complement strand
GCGGTTGCGATCAACATCGTCTTGAGCGAGTCGGTTAGTTCCATCAGCATACCTCCAGCATCTGCTGACTGGAGTATACCATGATCAGTGGCTAGCTTTTTTGTCGACGGTCCCTTAGCTCTTATCGGCTAGAGATGCCCTATGAATAGGCACACCAGTCAACTGGTACTTCCAGCTACCACCAAGAGTGCGAAGCTGCCCCTAGTGTCGCCACCCATGGCAGCTAAGCTCAATGGTAGTAAGCTGGTGGCAGGGCGTGCACTCTGGATTGCAATGTCGGCAGGGCTGCTTGCGCTGTTCGTGTTGAGCGTCCCGGCTTACTACTCTCAGCTTCAGGTTGTATGTACCACAACCACAACGAATGGCTGCGTCTGGTCACAGATCACGCAAGCAAATGTCGCAGCACTTGAGAGCCTGAACTTCGCCGTCAGAGATTATGCAATATACACGTGGGTCATACACTTAGGTCTTTCACTGGTATTCTGGGTCGTTGGATTGGTCATCTTCCGCTACCGCTCAGACGAGTGGATTGGGCTTTTCGCTTCGCTCCTCATGGTCACCTTTGGAGCGACCGGAATATCGGACGTATTCACCACGGCGTTGAGTAGCACGATGCCTCAACTCGACGCGATCATCAGCGCCATTGTGCTCTTTCAGTGGCCTGCCCTGGGCGCATTTCTGCTCGTCTTCCCTGACGGGCGTTTTATCCCTCGCTGGAGTTGGGTGCTGCTCCTTTTCTGGATTGTACAGAATATTCTATTCACGGCACCGCGCGACTCGCCACTCTCTATCCTGAACTGGCCTCCAATCTTGCTTGCTGCGGAGCTTATGCTTACATGGGGCGCCAGTCTTGCCGTACAAATCTACCGCTACAGGCGGGTCTCTACACTCGTGCAGCGCCAGCAGACCAGGTGGCTCGTCTTTGCCCTCTCTATCTCTTTCCTCACCTTTCTTGTCTTTAGCGCAATCGCCTCCATTCCAGATTCCGGCAGGCCGAACGCAGTCTACCTGCTGGGCAATAGTACCATGGTTGCCCTTCTTTATCTTCCGGTTCCATTGAGTATCGGTGTCGCCATCTTGCGCTATCGTCTCTGGGATATAGATGTCCTTATCAACCGGGTGCTCGTTTACGGGGCTCTTACCGCGCTTGTGGCCGGATCGTATGTGCTGGTGGTGGGGTGGCTAGGCTCAGTGCTGCAGGCGGGTGGCAGCCTTCCTCTTTCGCTGCTAGCAACTGCTCTGGTCGCCATCCTCTTCCAACCTTTGCGCGAGCGGCTGCAACGCACAGCCAACCGGCTCATGTACGGTGAGCGCGACGAGCCCTACCGGGTAATCTCGCGCCTGGGGCAACGCCTTGAAGCTGCCATAGACCCGGTCGCGGTGCTGCCAACCATCGTCGAGACAGTTGCACATGCGCTCAAGCTGCCTTATGTTGAGATCGCACTTAGGCATGACGCTGATATGCGCGCTGCGGCTGCCTACGGCACATATGGCACGGTGCATAACAACCTGCTGCGCCTACCCCTCGTTTATGCCAACGAAACGGTAGGCGAGTTGCGCCTCGCGCCCCGCGCTCCCGGTGAAGCTCTTACGGCGAACGACCATACCTTACTGGCGGATCTGGCGCGGCAGGCAGGCACGGCGGTACACGCGGTACTCCTTACCGCCGAGCTTGAAAGGTCGCTTCAGCGCACCGTCCATGCTCGAGAAGAAGCTCGCCGCAACCTTGGTAGCGATTTACACGACGGGCTGGGACACAGGCTGGCAGGGCTCTTGCGCAGAGTGGAATCTACCTCTGCCATTCTGGAGCGCAATCCGTCTAACGCAACACAAGCCCTTTCTGATCTCGATTTGCTGAGAAAAGAGATACAGGCGGCTATCGAGGGTGTCAGAACCCTGGCTCACTCTTTGCACCCCCCTGAGCTGGAGTTGTTGGGGCTGGCCGGGGCGCTTCGTGAGCGGGCTCAGAGCTATAACCACCCTGGGCAAACCGGCCTTCACGTTGATGTTGACATAGAGGAGCCTCTACCCGCTTTGCCCGCGGCTGTAGAATCAACGATATACTACATAGCACAGGAGGCTCTAACTAATGTGAGCCGCCACTCAGGTGCCCGTATTTGCCGCTTGCAGCTGCGGTTGCAAAATGGTGTAACGGGAATCACTACAGGGCAACGTACACTTATGCTCGAAATTCGAGATAATGGCTCCGGCCTTCCCCGATGTATGGGAGCAAGCGATGGCGCAGGGTTGGGGCTGACCTCTATGCAGGAGCGTGCAGCCGAACTTGGTGGTAGGTGCCTGGTTGAGACGTTGCCTACCGGCGGCACGCGTGTGGAGGTTCACTTGCCCTGTGCCTTCAAATAACTCAACAGGGAGCAGAGGAGTAATTCATGGATCCTGTGCGTATCTTGATCGCGGACGACCAGACAATTACACGCAGCGGGCTGCGCACTCTGCTGGAGTCGTCATCGGGGCTGGAAGTGGTAGGGGAGGCAACCAACGGAGCCGAGGCCGTAGAGATGGCGGCTGATCTACAGCCTGATATAGTGCTCATGGACCTCAAAATGCCTGTGCTGAACGGCATCGAGGCTACTCGCATGATCCACCGTAGCAGCCCTCACATTGGCATACTGGTGGTGACTATCTTCGAAGACGATACCTCGGTATTCCCCGCGATCAGAGCGGGAGCACGCGGCTATCTGCTAAAAGATACCGATCATGTTGAACTGATCCGTGCTATACACACGGTGGCGAGCGGTGGTGTCATTTTCAGCCCGGGCATCGCCAATCGCGTGCTGCAATACCTGTCCGACCCGCCGTCGAACGTGCCTTCACAGGCCTTTGACGAGCTTACCAACCGAGAGCGCGAGATCCTAGACTTGATTGCTCGCGGTTACTCCAATGCGGAAATAGCTGAACAGCTTGTACTCAGTCCAAAGACGATAAGCAACAACGTTTCGAACGTGCTTATCAAGCTGCAGGCTGCAGACCGTGCGAAGCTGATGCTGATGGCGAGGGATGCGGGCCTGGGACAGCCGAACTGACCTGGCGAATGAGAAGAGTTTTGGCACCATCCTCAAGCGGCGTCATAAAGGACCCATTCTGGGAATCTGTGAATGAACATAGGCCCCGCTGTCCTTTGCCTAGTATCAGGATGCTGTAGTTTTCCACATCCATCTGTGTAGATGATGCTTTTCCCCACGCCCCGCGTGTGGCAGCAATATACTCTTATATACCTGCTATCTATCGCCGGAAGCGATGGGGAGAGGCATAGCTATGAAGTGCAGCCCCCGCTTCGCTCATGCCCACCGAAGAATTGGTCGAATACTGGACTCTGCTGCCCAGTGAGCCAAGGCGATTGCATCTAAATTGCTCAGGCAACCCAACCAGACAATTTTGTGCCTAGCATCAAGTCATTGGATTGGCGGATTTGCCTACTAAGCATCATAGGTTCGTCAATTCTGGCCCTGTGCCGGGTCAATTCCGTGCGTGGACTAATTTAGATGCAATCGCCCTGTAGCCGTAGGTAAATTAGCTTGACAGAAACGGACAAAAGCTAGTAATATACTATGTACGTTGTGGGGAAAAGGGGACGGAGCATACTAGGTATATAGCCACACTTAATTTCCCCACGCTTTACTAGCTCTGGTGTTCTAAAAGTAGGTGCAATTTGGCATCCTCTTGCCGAGGTAGCTCAGTTGGTAGAGCATACGACTGAAAATCGTAGGGTC
>JBBSIK010000377.1:0-3734 GCA_038232115.1 Chloroflexia bacterium | reverse complement strand
TCACCCAGCCACCCGCAACGGCAGAAGCGCCCGCGCAGGTAGTCGTACCGAGCCTTCCCTTGGTTGAGCAGGCTACGTCTCCTGTTGCGCGGGCTGCCCAGGTGCCCGCGTTACCTGTAGAATCTACAAAACCTGCCAGCCAGGTCACAGCTCCCACCGCGCTTTCTTCTTCTGTATCTCCTGCTGCGTCGGCACCGTATGCTGCAATACCTGATGCTGCAAAACCAGGCGCACCTGCCACGGTACAGGCAGATATTACACCTCCTGCACTTCTTTCTCCTCCTTCTCCCTCAATAGGCTCGCAGCCGGAAGCAGCAGCCGAGGGGCAGCCCGCGCCGCAGATGCCCTTACCGGCTAGCATACCAGTCAGGCCGGAATCTATCAGACAGATTGAGCAGCCCGCTACGTCTGTCGTCCAGCCAAATGTTGAGCAACAGCAAGTTGTGTCCCAGAGTGTGACGGGTGGACATGTAACGACGCTTTCTATGATGCCTTCTATTGAGCATGTGCCTGATGTGAGCGCGGTACAGGCACAGAATACGCCGGTGGAGCAACCGGGTCTGTTGGGCACGATGTTAGGCAAGCTGCGTGGTTCTGGCGAAGCCTCGCACACACAAGCCGAGGGTACTCGCCCGAACGTGTCTCCTGCTCCTACGACACCCATGTCCTGGCTGAGGCGTGCCCGCAACCAGATCACAACCACACAGCCGGAATCTGGGGAACAGGCCGTTATCCAGCCTGTTCCCGTGCCGCAACGTCCACCGTCTGCCGCGACTGTTCAGCCCGCAGTGCTTGTTCCACCGGTTGCTCCCACTATTGAGGCTAACTACTCCCCTCCGGTGGAAGCTCTACCTGCCGAACAGCCGGTCTCAAGCACCGAAGTATCGTCTCAGGTCGCCGCTTCCGAGGCCGCTCCCGCACCGGCGACACTTCCGCCAGTAGATGTACCACAATCTTCCGCCAGCGGCCCCGGGCATTTGCCGGATGCTGCCTCTCAGATAGCGGCAGAACAGATAGATGTAGGCAATTCGCCCCTTGCAACTGGTACCGAGCCTCTAGCTGCGGCTGGCGCGACGCTTATGCAACAGCTCGCGAGTACACAGGAGGATGCGCCGTCAGATAACCCGGCTCTGGAGGCTACCGAAGTATCTGCTGCTCCGACCATCGCACCGGTGGCACGCCGGGAGATGCAGGCGACGCCGCCGGCAAATGACGCCTCGCCCGTACCTGTACCCGAATCCGCAGATTCAGTGGCCGTTTCTTCTGGCGTGAGTAGCGTAGCCTCAGGCTCTACAGAGGGCGGCTGGCTGTCCTCACTGGATATTGATGGTGTCGCAGCCGAAGTGTTGGCGGCGAACGTTCAGGCTGCCGGAGCCGTGGGAGCAACAGGGTTCGCCTATCGCATCATGGCGGGCACGGGCCGCATGTTCCGCACACCGTTCAGGCAGACTGCCCCTGGTAGCTCTGCCATGACGTACTTGGGTCGCCAGGGCTATACAGTCGCCGATGAAGGTGGCTACGCTGATGTGGAAGTGGGAGCACAGGTAGCTGATAGCGGCATGTGGTCCTCGCCCTCTACTTTGCTCAGCCGTAGGATCGCCGGTGGTGGGCTTCCGGTGTCTCCCATGGTGGCGGGGCTTTCGTTATCCACACTGGGTGCGTCGGGCGCGCAAGCGGGATCGGCCCCAGCCCGACCTATCTCTCTGGAGTACCGCGCTCAACCTGCTTCGTACTCGCCACAGAGCATTACGGTGTCACAGGACACAGGCTCCTCATTCGCGCCTAGCACGGGCTTCGGCGGCTTTTCGCCCGGTGCGGCTCAAGTACCTTCTCCTGTGGGTGCTCCGCAGGCGTCGGCTTCGGCTGCTGTGCAGAGGGTGGCTGCTGAGGGGTCGCTTGCCACTCCCAATCTGCCGGCGCCGCCTTTCCGACCTGCCACTTTGCGGCCCACGCAGTTGGTGCGTCCCGCGTCCAGGATGTTGCCCGCCCTCGGCCAGTCCGCCGGCGAAGGTGAGGCGGAAGCAGGCGAGAACGACGAGAGTAACGGTATAGCTGACATGATTAGCGCCCTTGACCGCATGTATGGACCGCAACCCGGCGCGAACGGTCTCACTCTCACAGTGCCTTTTGCCTCGAACCCACTGACATTCGATGTCGGCGGGAACCCATATGCGCGTACCGGCGAGCAGTGGTACGACCAGGGTCAGGCAGAGAGCGGGCAGAACGATGGTTACTCTGACCAGCCCGCGCAGAATGTTGGCAGCTTCAACATGCAGCAATGGCGCGACCTGATAGCGGACTATAGGGCTTCGGAGCCTGCTTCCGAGACGCAGCCGCCTGCTCCTATCGCTGCCCCCGAAGGCTCACCCCGCGAAGACGGTGGCCTGGATTATCTGGCTGCTTTCAATCGCAGAGAGGCTAACCGCAATGCCCGTAGCTCCCGCGCTACTTCCTTCACTACACCGTCTCCCTCTTTGCGCCCCGCAACAGTGGGAGAGAACAGCAACACCGACGAAGCAGACGCTGACAGTGGTGATAGCGGTGATAGCGGCGAAGCAGGAGCATGGGCCACGGTTATATCTTCGGCGGTATCCGAAGTGGGCACCAGGTCGGGTACGAGCGGCATATTGATGGCCGCTGAAGAGGTTACGGCCCCGCAACGACAGGGCGGCACGCAGAACCAGCAACAGCAGCATATGCACAAAGAAGCCACAGGCACCGATATGGACGAGCTTGCCGATACGGTCTACTCGATCATCCGACGCAAACTGGTGGTAGAACGAGAGCGACTTTAGATTTTGCGCTAACGAGTGCAATCTGGAATCTAGTATCTGAAATGGAGAATAGAGATGGACAGCAGCAACGATAGGGCTATCATCAAGAATATGACGACGGGCGATGAAGTGACGTGTATCTACAGGCCGAAGGAATATGCCTTCGCCAAGACGAACGCCTGGACCCCAGGTAAGGCAGCAGGCGCTTCGATGCAACCCCCGCGCTTCAACGGCGGCCAGCCTATGACTCTGGAACTCGACCTCCTGTTTGACACATACGAACTGAAACAGGATGTGCGCAACACCACTGGCACGCTCTGGAAGATGATGAAGGTCACGGAGCAGCACAAGGACGGCCATACCAATCGCAGCGAACCACCCATCGTGGAGTTTCGTTGGGGGAGTTTCTGGAGCTTCAAGGCCGTTATCACCTCGATCTCCGAGAAGTTTACGCTGTTCCTGGCCCAGGGCACACCTGTGCGCTCGATGTTGCATCTGTCGCTCTTGCAGGCTCAGGAGGAAGGGCGGTATCCAGGGCAGAACCCAACGTCGGGTGGGCGCGACGGCTATGCTGTGCATACGGTGAGGGAAGGCGAAACAATAGACTGGATCGCCTTCAAAGAGTATGGCAGCAGCAATATGTGGCGGCATCTCGCCAGCGCCAATAGCCTTGACGATCCGGACAGACTGCGCGGCGGGCAGCACTTGTTGATCGTACCCTACAGTGATTAGTTGAGAGACGTAACTCGTGAAGCGTGAAGCGTAACTAAAGCATGCGCCACTTGTTTACGAGCTACGGGTTATAGATTACGGATTGCGAGTTACGTTCGTCTGAAAGGTGAAACGATGCCGGCGTCTACTGAATTCATAGACCAGATATATATAGAGCTTACCCAGGGCGACATCATGGGGTCATACACGCATCTTGAGACCAAGTATATGGATCATCTGCTGAATGTT
>JBBSIK010000376.1:0-3753 GCA_038232115.1 Chloroflexia bacterium | reverse complement strand
TCCACTGGCTGTAGCCGGGGGTTGGTGGCCGGCTTCGAGTTGCGCGGCGGCATCTTCGGCCATCTGTATCTGTGGGTCGTTCGCTGTCTGCCTGAAGTTTTGCTGCACGGCCCCGTAAACAAGGGCCGAAAGCGCCGTTATACAAAGGGCAATCGGCAGCCAGTAGAGAAACGCCCTGGGCAAGGATCTGCGGAACAACCCCGAGGCTGTAGCTGATACAGGTGTGCCCGCGATAAAGGTGCTTGCCATAAGATCCGTATACCTCCCTATATTCCCATTGGCGCAGTTGTGTGCCAGCCCACAAATGTCGGGCTTCTACGTCCATTCTAGCAGACAAAACGCATACACGAGACAGCTTAGAGCCATAGCAAATCGCACTCAAGTGCTTGACTGCCTTTGCCGCGACTCGAACCTCTCACGTATAATGCGGGCGGAACCTGGATGATGAGAGATGAGAGGCCATAATGTCCCGACCCCCTCTTGAGCCGTATATAGTTGCACTCGCCCAGATAAACGTCACGCTCGGCGACGTGGAAGCTAATCTGAAGAAACATCTCGATTACGTCGAGAAAGCAAAGCAGGCAGGCGCGCATCTCCTGGTTTTCCCCGAACTCAGCATGACGGGCTACTACCTGCAAGACATCACCAACCAGATCGGCATGTGCATCTCACCGCCCGCTGTGCCCCTGCGAATCCTGATGGACGCCTCCCGCGAGCACGACATGGACATCTGCGTTGGCTTCGTCGAGGAGAGCGACCGCTTCGTCCACTATATCGCGCACGCCTATATCGGCCAGGGCGAGATCAAGCACGTGCATCGCAAGGTCTACCTGCCCACATACGGCATGTTCGACGATATGCGCTACGTCGGCTGGGGCCACCAGGTGAGGGCTTTCGACACGCGGTTCGGGCGCATGGGCATGCTCATATGCGAGGACTTCTGGCATCTCACCCTCCCCTATCTCCTGTGGCTGGATGGCGCGGACACGCTTGTCATGGTGGCCGCCGGGCCGGGTCGAGGAGTCAAGCCGGGCGACGATTATCTCGATACCAACCACGACGTGGCTATGACTCACCGCGTGTATGCCGAGCTATTCACGACGTTCCTGTTCCACTGCAACCGCGTCGGCTACGAGGACGGTGTAGCGTTCGGCGGCTACAGCACGGTGATTGCCCCCGACGGCGACTTCATAGCCCAGGGCGAGCACTTCGAGGAATGCCTGGTCACCGCTACTATCAACCCGGAGTCGGTGCGCTTCAAACGTCGCAGCCTGCCGTTATTGAGAGATGAGAGGCCGGAACTGGTGCTGAAGGAACTTGGACGCATTGTGAGGGAGAGATATAGCTAAGCAGCCCATTCTTGATGAGAGATATAGTGGCCCATTGTGGGTTGGCTGGATAGAACATACACACTACCAACATCGTTAGCACCAGGAGGATACGCAAAATGTCAGATGAACCTCCGGCGACAAAGGCGCAACTGCAAAAAGAGATAACAAGCAACTGGGAAGAGCTTAATCGGTTGCTCGACAGCATTCCTGAAGCCGAACTAATCGCGCCTGTTGACGCACAGGGGTGGGCGGTCAAGGATCATGTAACCCATATGACTGCGTGGGAGCGCTCGGTGGTGTTTCTGCTGCAAGGCAAGCCCCGGCATGAAGGACTGGGTGTGGCGGAGTCGCTCTATGATGAGGGCGATGACGGTAGGACCAACGAGGCCATATACAGACAGCACAAAGACCTGCCCCCTGCTAAGGCGCTGGCGCAGTTTCGCGCAGTACATAGCCAGCTTCTCAGCATGCTGGAACCGTTGACCGATGCCGACCTGCATCTGCCCTATCGCCACTATTTGCCGGACGAGCCAGGCGAGGGCGATGGGCCAGCTGTGTTTTGGTTGATTGTCGGCAATACGGTGGGACACTTCCAGGACCACAGCAAGTGGATAAAGGAGCTAATGGACGTGCAGTCCTAATATCTGATGCGCCGAAGAAGGAGCAGGCATGAAACCGGAAAAGCTAGCCCCCAAACTCGCTCCTGCATACAGCAACATAGCAGAACGCCTCGCCATACACACCGAATTGACGCGCCACCTCCTGGTAGACTTCATCCGCAACGAAGTACGCAAGTTCGGCTTCAACCGCGTTGTACTGGGGCTGTCGGGCGGCATCGACTCGGCGCTGTCGGCTACATTGGCGGCGGAGGCGCTCGGCCCCGAGAACGTGGTCGGCATCATGCTCCCCTACAAGACGAGCAGCCCCGAAAGCGAAGGCCACGCCCGCCTCCTCATCGAGCACCTGGACATACAGCACGACATAATAGACATCACGCTTATGGCCGAGCCGCTTTTCGCTCACTATGAGGAGATGAGCAATCTGCGCATGGGTAACGCCCTGGCCCGCCTGCGGATGGTCGCCATATTCGACCGCTCGTCCGCCGAAAACGCCCTTGTGCTCGGCACCTCCAACAAGACCGAATACCTGCTGGGCTACACCACCTGGTACGGTGACAGCGCGGCCTCGATACAGCCGATTGGCGACCTGTACAAGACGCAGATACGCGCCCTCTCGCGTGCCCTGGGTGTGCCGCAACCAGTCCTGGACAAGAAGCCGAGCGCCGATCTCTGGCCTGGCCAGACCGATGAGCAGGAGATGGGCCTCTCATATGATACCGTGGACCAGGTGCTCTACCTCATGGTGGACGAGCGCCTGGACCCGGAGCGCATCATCAGCATGGGCTTCGAGGCCGCCCTGGTGAACCGTGTAGTGAAGAGCGTGCGCAACATGCAGTTCAAGCGCATGACCCCCATAATCGCCAAGGTAGGCTCGCGCACGCCCGGCATAGATTTTCGCTATCCAAGAGACTGGGGACATTGATGCAAATGCCCAATTTTTAATGCTTAATTCTTAAGTGTCCCAGGCCACAATTGCGGCATAAAAGCAACTTTAACCAAGAACCCAATTAAGAATTAAGCATTAAAAATTGGGCATTTCCGACGAAGGAGGAAAAAGTGGCACTTGTTAATATGACGATGAGGGACTTTCTTGAGCAGCTTGCATCGCCGCAGCCGACGCCTGGGGGGGGAAGTGCGAGCGCGGTGGCCGGGGCTATGGCGGCGGCTATGGTAGAGATGGCATGCAACCTCACGGTGGGGCGAGAGAAGTTCCGTGACGTGGAGGAGGACTTGAAGGTGGTGCTTGCCAGGGCCACGGAATTGCGCGAGACGCTCACCAGTGCGATTGACGAAGACACCGAAGCCTACATCCAGGTGAGCGAGGCCTACAAGCTACCGAAAGCCACCGGTGAAGAGAAAGTCCAGCGCAACGCCGCCATACAGAAGGCCCTCCAGTACGCCAGCGAGGTGCCCCTCAAAATAGCCCAGGCAGCATCTGAGACCTACGAACTCGCTGTGATGGCTGTCCAGAAGAGCAACCCCAATGTCGCCTCCGATGCCAGAGTTGCTATGCTCCTGGCCGACGCCGCCCGTAGTGGCGCTATAGCCAACGTACAAATCAACCTCGGCAGCATCACCGACAGCGCGTTCGCTGACCGCATGCGCGAGGAATTGAAGGCGTTTGGGGCGTGACGAGTGAAACGTGATGAGACTTACTCGATAGACACCTTTGGCGTGCGATATGCGTGTTTAGCAAGCCTCATCACGTTTCACTCATCAGCCTTGCCTCAAGCACCTGGTTGCGGCTGAAGTCTTTCAAGCGCAGGTAGTGGCTGGCAACGCCTAGCAGCGCGTCCAGGGGC
>JBBSIK010000375.1:0-3760 GCA_038232115.1 Chloroflexia bacterium | reverse complement strand
TGCGGTCCCGTGTCGGGTGTGGGGCTGGGGGTCCGGGACCTGGGTTTTGTAGTGATCAGCTCAATCGCCCCAAGCCCCTGACCCCTAGCCCCTCACGCATTCTTCTTCACAGGCGCTGAGATAGTGCGGGCCATCGTCTGTGCTTGCACCTTTTCCTGCAGCTTCAGGATGCCGTAGAAAATGGCTTCGGGGTTAGGTGGGCAGCCGGGTATGTAGATATCCACGGGCACTACCTCATCTATACCCTGCACTACGGCGTAGGTCGGGAAAGGGCCACCGGCGGAGGCGCAGTTGCCCACGGCGATGCACCACTTTGGCTCAGCCATCTGGTCCCACACGGTGCGCATGACGGGTGCGAACTTCTTGGTGACGGTGCCGCACACCAGCATCACGTCGCTCTGGCGGGGAGAGAAGCGGAACAGCATGCCAAATCGCTCGAGCATGTCGAAGCGCGAAATACCCACGGCCATCATCTCGATAGCGCAGCAGGCCGTACCCAGGATGAGGGGCCACATCGAGTAGCGATGCGCCCAGTTGAACAGGAAGTCAGCAGTGGTCGTGACCACGCTGGGGCGAAATCTATTAACTAAGAGACCCAATCGAGTGCTCCTTTTCTCCATGCGTAAGCATATGCCACCAACAGGAGAGCAATGAATGACACCATTTCAAGCAAGCCGTACCAACCGATAGCATTGAAAGCCACCGCCCACGGATAGAAGAAAACGGCCTCTATATCGAACACCACGAACAGCATGGCGATGACGTAGTAGCGGATGGTGTAACGCTGCTGGGCCTCGCCAATTGGAGGCATCCCCGATTCATATGCCATAGACTTGATGGCGTTGGGGCTGGACGGGCGGAAGAGCATAGGGATAAACATCATCGTCACCGCCAAGCCGATGATGATCTGGAAGAAGATGGCGATAACAAGCCAGTTCCCCTGGTTCGCCCCTACCGCCTGCGTACCCGCCTCCTGACCCGCAGCTTGAGCGGTGGCCGTGGCCAACACATCCAGAAATAACATGCTCTTTCTCCTCTTCGTGTGCGTGCCATTTTCTCTCTATTGTAATTTATATCACAATCCCCTCATCTAAGCAAGATGCAAGGCGTAGACAATTGTATACACCGAGGCACAAGGAAATGTATACGGGCGCGCAATACCGGACACTACTCTGCAAGGTTCAGGCCAACGAATTCGTGAAGGGTGACGAGTGCAACGTGATGGGGTTTACTAAACATGGATACCGCGATACAAGGAACTCTCTAGAGTAAGCCGTGTTACGCTTTACGTCTCATCCTCGTTCTCAAGAGCTTTCGCCGTTGCGATGCGTACCTGCTCGACCGGCACGCCCAGCCTTTCCAGCACGCCCGCAGCAATCCCCTGGCCTTCGATGCACAGGCCAAGCAGCAGGTGTCCAGTACCCGCACGTTCGTGGTTCAACTTTCCCGTCTCGCGCATGGCAAGCTCAAATATCCGCTTGGTGCGTGGGGTTAGCGACTGCGCTTCTGTTGAAAGCTGCTCGCTGCTGCCCATGCCTACAACAGAATCGACGGTGGCACGTACCTTCTCAAGCTCAAGACCAAGACCCGCCAGCACGCGAGCCGCCACACTTCCATGCGCCCCGATCAGACCGAGCAGTAGATGCTCCGTGCCAATATAGTTATGGTCTAGAAGTACAGCCTCAGCATGGGCGCGCTCCAACACCTTCTGTGCGTGTATGGAGAAATTGCCGGACAGCACACCCTCAGGTGAAAGCCGGCCCTCAACTCGCATCGCACCAACCTGCCCCGCCGGTCCAGCAGAAGCCGCACCTGATGAGGCTTTAAGCACCGACAGCACTTCGGCACGCACCTTCTCGAGGGACGCCCCCTGGCTCTCAAGCACGCCAGCCGCTATGCCCTCACCCTCGCGGACGAGGCCGAGTAGCAGGTGTTCGGTGCCTATATAATGGTGGTTGAGCCGCTTTGCTTCATCCACCGCAAGCTCGATTACGCGCTTGGCACGAGGCGTAAGGCCAATCTCGCCGATCACCTTGCGATCTCCCCGCCCGATGATGGACTCCACCCCGGAGCGTACTCTGTGCAGTTCTATGCCCAGGTTGTTCAGTGCGCGAGCAGCCACGCCGTCGCCCTCACGCACGAGGCCAAGCTGGATGTGCTCGGTGCCGATGAAGTTGTGATTTAAGCGCTGCGCCTCTTCCTGCGCCAATTGAACGACTTTACCCGCTCGCTTGGTAAACTTGTCGAACCTATCAGGCATCTCTCTTCTCCGAGCATAAAATCGAGCAGTGCTGATATCTCACTTACTGCTTGTTGGGTTTTCGCCGGAGGGTTGCGTGCTCGATGTCGCGGGCATGGGCTGGATGCCTGCCCCAGCGCCGTTCACGCCATTAATACCGGTGACACCAGTTGGACTACCATTCGCATTACCATCCAGCCGCTCTGCCTGCACCTGCCCTCGCTCGCGCAGTTCAGACAACTCAAGCTCAATGCGCCTGGTGCGGTACAACACCTCCTCCGTGATGCGACGGCCCGCGGCTATCAGATCGGCAAGCAGACCGATAAGCCATATCTGAAAGCCGAACACCAGCGAGATGAGAGTGGCAATAGTGGTTGGCATGTGCCGCTCGAACGTCTGCCTGAAGTTCTGCCCTTCGTCGGCAAAGTAGTGATATGTGAGGCTCAGGGTGCCATAAGCCGCTATCAGCATGAGGAAAAGGCCGATGTAGAAGAAGACCTTTAGCGGCTCGTACAGAGCGTAGATGCGCACTATGGTAGCGCCCGACTTCTTCACATAGTCGAATACGCCGCGCACCAGGCGGGATGGGCGCGTCACCTGATTGGTGCGGACCGGCACGCTGGCGATCTTGATGTTCTTCTTGCCTGCTTGCACTATCGTTTCGAGCGTGTAGGTGTACTTCGTGATGACCGTGATGCGCAGGGCAGCCTCACGCGACAGAGCGCGGAAGCCGCTGGGGGCATCTGGCACCCTCGTACCGGACGCCTGACGCACCACCCAGCTACCCATAATCTGCAACAACTTCTTGATGGGCGAGAAATGCTCGATCTGTGTCACCTGCCGGTCGCCCACTACCATATCGGCCTCGCCGCGCAGGATGGGAGCCAGCAGATCGGGGATCATTTGCTGGGGGTACTGGTTATCGCCATCCGTGTTCACAATGATGTCAGCGCCCAACCGCAGGCACGAATCGAGGCCCGTCTGGAAAGCCGCGGCCAGGCCTTTATTGCCGTTGTGCCTCACAATATGGGTCACACCAAGTTCACGGGCCACCTCGACGGTGCGGTCAGTCGAGCCGTCGTCTATCACCAGCGTTTCCAGCACGTCCACGCCGGGGATAGATTTGGGCAGGTCGCGCATCACCTGGGGCAGCGTCTCTTCCTCGTTGAGGCAGGGTATTTGTACAATTACCTTCATGCAGGTATTCTACTCCTCTTCGGCTGGCATTGTAACGCCTTGCGGAGGGGCGGGTCAAGCGTAACTCGTAAAGGGACGAAAACGCAAAGACACAAAGGATCCGCAAAGATTATGATGGGTTACGTGTTACGCATCACTTGCCCTCATATTTCGCCTTGTACTGGAACGTACCTAGCTGGCTCAACAGCACGTCATTAGGCGATTGGTTCTCAGGGTGGTATTCCATCACTGCGCGCTCGAAGTATTGCACGGTATAAGGTATGACATCGGAGGTGCTTGGCTAGAGGAAATCTTCAGAAATGGGGAAGCCGTTTCTCGCCGGAT
>JBBSIK010000374.1:0-3773 GCA_038232115.1 Chloroflexia bacterium | reverse complement strand
TCCTTCCCTGAGGGCTTCACTGTGAGGACGTTCGCCCCCGGCCAGGACGAGGAGTTGCTGACCCATATCCGCAACGTGACGTTCGCCCATCATTATGGCTCGGTGCCGCGCACGGTCGAAGAGATGACCTACCGCACCAAACAGCAGGATTTTCATGCCGATGGCGTCTTCTTCGCCCTTGACGGGGACAAGATAGCAGGCTTCTGCTATACAAGCCGTGATCCGCGCGAATGGGAGCGGCGGGGCGAGAAGATCGGCCATATCCAGCTTCTAGGTGTGGTGCCCGAGTACCGGGACATGGGCCTCGGGCGCGCCCTCCTTCTCACGGGCGTCAACTACCTGCGTGAGTATGTTGACCTGGTGGAGCTGGGGGTCGAAGGCAAGAACGATAATGCCCTCGGCCTGTATGAAAGCGTTAGCTTCCGCCAGCACAAAGCCTGGGGCAATATGCTCTTGAGCAGGTAACCTCCATACCCTCCCATATGCGCGATTCCATACTCCACGGCCCTTTGCCCACGTTTTGGCCTGCGATTTGCTTGAAACCCAGGTAAGGAGGCCATAGACATGACTGTTGCAACAGAGAATAGGCTAGTGGCACAGGTGCGAGCAGCCTCACAACCGCTCACAGGTGATGATACCGACTACGACCCACTCCTGAAGCATATAGGCGATGCCCGCTATGTGCTCATTGGCGAGGCATCGCACGGTACGCACGAGTTTTACAGCGAGCGCGCTCGCATAACCAAGCGACTAATCAGGGAGATGGGCTTTTCAGCAGTGGCAGTAGAGGCTGATTGGCCCGACGCTTACCGTATCAACCGCTACGTACGTGGCGTGGGGGACGGTGCGACCAGCATCGAGGCGTTGTCCGGTTTTACCCGCTTCCCCATCTGGATGTGGCGCAACGCCGACGTGCTCGACTTCATCGGCTGGTTGCACGATTACAATGGCAGCTTGCCCTATGGCGGCACAAAAGCGGGCTTCTACGGCCTTGATCTCTACAGCCTGTACGGCTCTATGGAGGCAGTGCTCAACTATCTGGACAAGGTGGACCCGGAGGCTGCAAAACGCGCCCGGTATCGCTATTCCTGCTTCGAGCACTTCGGCGAGGACACCCAGGCGTATGGCTATTCCGCCAGTTTCGGTTTGTCGGAGCCGTGCCAGGAGGAAGTGGTGAAACAGCTTGTAGAGCTACAGAGCAAGTCGGGGGAGTATGCGAACCGGGACGGCAGGATAGCGGAAGACGAGTTCTTCTATGCCGAGCAGAACGCGCGCCTGGTGAAGAACGCCGAGGAATACTACCGCACTATGTTCCAGGGGCGTATCTCTTCATGGAACCTGCGCGACAGCCATATGATGGAGACACTCGACGCGCTTGTGGCCCATCTCGACAGGCATGTGCCGAGCACCAAAGTGGTAGTGTGGGCGCACAACTCGCACCTGGGGGATGCGCGCGCTACCGAGGTAGGGCGCATGGGCGAGTGGAACATCGGCCAGCTTGTGCGCGAGCGACATGGAGGCGAAGCGTGCCTTGTGGGGTTCACTACGTACACCGGCACCGTGACAGCCGCCGACGATTGGGCCGAGCCTCCGAAGCGTAAGAAGGTCAATCCGGCCCTGCCAGGTAGCTACGAGTCGCTCTTCCACGTAACCGGCATGTCGCGCTTCCTCCTCAACCTGCGCCAGGGAAACACCGCAACTGACGCGCTACGAGAGCCTCGTCTGGAACGTGCCATTGGCGTTATCTATCGCCCTGAGACCGAGCGCGTGAGCCACTACTTCGACTGCCACCTCTCGGACCAGTTTGACGCCATCATCCACATAGATGAGACTCGCGCTCTCGAACCGCTCGATCACATAGCAGGCTTCGAGTCCGCAGAGCCACCGGAGACGTACCCTTCCGGGGTCTGAAGCGTAACATAGGGCGTCCCGCCATCATCGTTGGGGGTGCGCGACACTTGGCGACGATCCGCAGAGGGCTGCCGATATCGTGGCTGAGTATGAGCAATCGGGGCTGACGTGGTGGCACGAAGGCATCACTCCCGACCCTTGGACAAGCTGGGTATCGCCCTGGCTGGTCGAGCAGATGTGAGAGCGGATAGTGCAAGGGTCGCCGGTTCTGAAACGTGAAACGTGATGCACGGGGTCTCATATACTCCTGTTCGTAGGCAGGGATAGCATTGGAGGTATTTGCAGAGCGAGATTAGCGTCTGCGAAGCCACTGGTCCACATCAGGCAAGGATGTGGAAAACTTTTCGACTGTAAAGCGATTGCTGTAGCGCACATTCGTGCTATACTAAGAGTTGAACGTCTGTTCTGCTTATGTCAATTAGCCTCTGTACTATGAGAAAAACCCCACTCGCAAGTGCAAGTGCCTGTACTGAGAGAGCTGGAGATTTAGGCTGAATCTAAAGCTTGTGATAACCTTGTTGAATAGGGGATAATTATATGCTACGGACCTATAATAAGACTGGTTCCAAGACTGAAAACGCGAGAGATAAAATGCCACAAGTAGAAGCACAGCGATTGCCCGGCCATGCGCAAACGCACATTATCGTGCGCGGGGCGCGGGAACACAACCTCAAGAATATAGATGTTGCCATACCACGCGATAAGCTGGTGGTGATCACCGGGCTGTCGGGGTCGGGCAAGTCGTCGTTGGCCTTCGACACGATCTACGCCGAAGGCCAACGCCGTTATGTCGAGTCGCTATCGGCCTATGCGCGCCAATTCCTGGGCCTGATGGAGAAGCCGGATGTTGACCTTATCGAGGGCCTATCTCCAGCCATCTCCATAGACCAGAAAGGGGCTTCCCGCAACCCTCGCTCGACAGTAGGCACCATCACCGAGATATACGACTACATGCGGCTGCTCTTCGCCCGCGTGGGCCATCCGCATTGCCCTAACTGCGGGCGCGAAATCCAGCAGCAGACAGTGCAAGAGATCGTGGACGCCGTACAGTCCATCCCCGAAGGCTCGCGCATTATGGTGTTAGCCCCGATTATCAAGGCGCGTAAGGGCGAGCACCAGAAAGTGATCGAGGATTTGCGGCGGGCCGGTTATGTGCGCGCCCGCATTGACGGTGAAGTGCGCGACCTCGACACGCCGATAGACATGGGAAAGTACAAGATGCACACCATCGAGGCCGTCATTGATCGCCTCGTGATCCGCGCACCTGAGGAGGGCGGGGGCCAGGGGTCGGGTATTGACCCAGATCGAGCGAGATTAGCCGACTCGGTGGAGACCGCGCTCAAACTGGGCAAGGGACTGGTGATCGTCTCTATCCTGGAGGGTGAGGAACTCACTTTTTCGGAGCACTTCGCCTGCGCCAACTGCGGCATCTCTATGGGAGCGATAGAGCCTCGCACCTTCTCATTCAACTCGCCACACGGTGCGTGTCCGGTCTGCACGGGCCTCGGTACGCAGGTGGAGCCAGACCCCGAACTGATAGTGCCAGACCTCAATCTGAGCATCATAGAGGGTGGCCTTGCACCCTGGGCGCGCTCGTTCCAGCAGGGCGATAGTTACATGGCCGAGATACTGGAGGCGGTAGCTACCGGCTTCGGCTTCACGATGGAAACGCAGCTATCCGAACTGACGGAGGAGCAGATGAAAGTGCTCCTGTACGGTAGCGACAAGAAGGTGACTGTCAAGCACAAGAACTACCAGGGACGCTGGCACGAATATGACGTGCAGTACGAAGGCGCGGTGAACATCGTCAAGCGCCGCCACGCCGAAACGAATTCGGAGACAATACGTGGAGAGCTTGAGCG
>JBBSIK010000373.1:0-3773 GCA_038232115.1 Chloroflexia bacterium | reverse complement strand
CCGGCTTCTGGGAGGACCAGCGCGCCGCCCAGAGCAGTATGCGCCAGCTTACCAGGCTCCAGGACCAGGTTGACCGGTGGCATGGCCTTGCGTTACGCGCCGCCGATCTGGACGAGCTGCTACAGCTTGCCACCGACGAGGAGGACGAGAGTATCATCAATGAGGTAGCCGCCGATACAACGCGCTTGCTGACAGAGCTAGACCGTGTCGAGCTTTCCCTTATGCTCAATGGCAAGCATGACGCGGCCAACGCTATCGTCTCGGTATATGCCCGCGAAGGCGGCACTGAGGCACAGGATTGGGCGCAGATGCTCATGCGTATGTACCTTCGCTGGGCCGAGCAACGCGGCTACGGCACCGAGATACTGGATTTCACCGAGGGTGACGAGGCGGGAGTCAAGAGCGTCACCATCCTTCTGAAAGGGCTGAACGCTTATGGCTACGCGCGCTCGGAGGCGGGAGCGCATCGCCTGGTGCGCCTATCGCCCTTCGACGCCGCCCATCGCCGCCATACCTCCTTCGCGCTGGTCGAGGTGCTGCCGGAACTTGAGGACGAAGGCGAGATGGTGCTCAACCCTGACGAGATCGAGGAGGATTTCTACAGGGCCACGGGCGCGGGCGGTCAGAATGTGAACAAGACCTCCACCGCCGTGCGCCTGCGCCACCTACCTACAGGCATCATAGTAACGTGCCAGAACGAACGCAGCCAGCTACAGAACCGCGAAACAGCCATGCGTATCATGCGCGCTCGCTTGTGGGAGATCGAGGAGGCACGCCGCGCTGAAGAGCAGGCCCGACTCAAGGGCGAGCACGTGTCCGTCGGCTGGGGCAGCCAGATCCGCTCCTACGTGCTGCACCCGTACAACCTCGTCAAGGACCACCGCACCGGCCACGAAGACACCAACCCCGCCTCGGTGATAGACGGCAACATAGATGGCTTCATAGAGGCTTACCTGAGATGGAAGATGGAGTCAGTACGAGGTTGAAAGCTCAATGCTCAAAGTTCAAAGCGGCGAGTTGGCGTTGTGTGCCCACATGGAGGCTGGTGAGCCTACTGCTGTTGGTCATGTTACTGGCTATCGTGCCGTCACGTGGCAACGCGCTTGCTCGTAGCAACAACTTTCAACTCCATGCCCTCGCCGTGGACGAGCAGAGCGCAGAGGCGAACTTCCCCGATACGATTGATTTCCGGCTGAAGGCGCACGGCCTGGACGCGACGAGGGCAGAATTGAACTACAAGCTGGTGGGTGAATCGGTCACTTCGGGTGAGCAGGCCGAAGTTAAGAGCGCCGCCAACGCCGATTTCAAGTTATCCCTCGATCTTACCACCCACTACTTGCCTCCGGGCGCGGACGTGGAGTATTACTGGACGCTCACCGACAAATCGGGACAGACCACCGATACGCCAGCCAAGACGTTCAAGATAATAGACGGGCGGCACCCCTGGAAAAGCCTTACCGACGCCCAGAAGCGGGTCACGGTTCATTGGTACAACGGGACTATGGGCTTCGGCAACGACCTGCTCACCACGGCCTCGACCGCGCTCGACCGCCTCCAGAACGAGATCAAGGCGGGGCTGCAACGCCCTGCCGAAATCTGGGTCTACGCGACGCAGGACGATTTGCTCAATGCCTTGCCCAAGAACATACCCGAATGGGTCGGCGGTAAAGCGTTCCCGGAACTCGCGCTGGTGCTGGCGGACGTGGCCGACGACAATATGTCCGACCTGGAGATCAAGCGCGTCGTGCCGCATGAACTGAGCCATCTGGTGCTCTACCAGGCCACGCGCAATCCCTATAATTCGCCGCCCGCGTGGTTCGATGAAGGGTTGGCTGTACATAATCAGGGCGCACAGGACCCAGCCGAGGAAGCTGCCCTCCATGCCGCAGCGATCAAGGGCAAGCTCATACCGTTGAAGTCACTCTCCGGCTCGTTCGGGGCCAACGAAGATACCGCCACCCTGTCCTATGCCGAGAGCCGAAGCGCCATAGATTTCCTGCTGAGCGACAACCGGTACGGACCCGAAAAGTTCGCACGCACTGTAGCCGCCTTCCGCGAGGGTGTCGCATATGACGAAGCTTTCAAGGCAGGTGTCGGTGTCGGTGTGGACGACATAGATGCCCAATGGCGCGCCTCGCTGCCCTCCCAACAAGGGTCCAATCCGGTGGCCCCGGCCCCTTCCGCCGCGCGCACCGGGTTTGACTTCTCCCTGTGGAACGTGTTCGTCCTCGTACCTCTGGCTGCCTGTGCTATGCTCTTCTTAGCAGGCGGTCTCCTCACCGGAGTATTCTTATTTCGTCGCAGATCAAACAGTCGAGAGATACCGACCATCCAGCACCCACCGCCCAACCTCTGAGCCTATGCCTACTGTTCGCGCTACGGCCAATATAGCGGCCCCGGCGGAAGAGATATTCGACTTTCTTGCCGACTACCGCAACATACCTCGCTTGCAGCCCCAGTTCATCTCCTCGCGGCTGGTCAGCGAGAGGGAGCGGTGCGCGGGGGCCTGTGTGGAGTTGGTGGGCCGCTTCCACGGGATGCCCATGCGTGTGCAGAATCGCATTGTCACATGGCTTCCACCGCACCGTCTCGCCAGCATCAGCGAAGGTGCCATCCTCAGTCGCAACGTGTGGGAGCTACAACCCATGTCCTCCCCGGACGCACCTTGCACGCGAGTTACTCTCATAGTGGACTACAAAGTAGCCGGGCCGGCGGGCCGGCTGTTCACGGGTATAACCTCGGCTATCTTCAATGGGGAGATACAGGGGATGACCGATGGGTCTCTAAGACGGTTGCAGGGGTGCTTCCCGGCAAGCACGGGTGCCGAGTCTGGCTCTTGAAAACAGAGTGGCACCTCTGCTATAATAGGCGCACACGCGGGTGTAACTCAGTTGGCAGAGTGTTTGCTTCCCAAGCAAAATGCCGTCGGTTCGAATCCGATCACCCGCTCCACAGCTGATGCCCCATTTCCCGGCTCTTTCCCCTCTGAACTGCGTGCTCGCCTGGTGTAGGCGGACTGTTACGTTCGGTTTTGATCATATTCGCGCCCTTGTGGGACTTCTACCCCTTGCCGCTCCTGACATGCGGGGGTCGCAAGCCAAAGCCAATCAGCCGTGCTGGGAGTGAGAGTAGCAGGGGCCTCCTCAATAGAAAACGCACAACGAGTGGAGGAGTAATGGCATTGTCTTCGCCAACCTTGTTCAACCTTGACATGACCACTTTTTGAGCGAGAAACTGGAACCCCTGAATAAACTTGACTGGCAACTCACGAGCGCGCTGCACCTGAGCAAGATCCTCCTCTCCTACAGGCATCCCGCCCTTCAGCTTAGACCCGAGCGCATTCGACGCTACTACAGCATCCCCAATGGCATAGTTTATTCCTACTCCCCCCACCGGCGACATTACGTGCGCGGCATCGCCGATGAGTAGCAGGCCCGGTTTGTACCACCTCTTGAGTCGGCTCGACTCCACTGAGAGGACGGATATTTGCTTCCAATCTTTCAACTCGTCCACTCTGCCGGCGAGTTCCGGGATAGCAGCGACGAGTGACAAACGCAACTTGTCCAGACCCCCGGCTCGCATCTGCTTGTAGCCGCCCTTGGGAATGACGCAGCCCATCTGCCAGTAATCGAAGCGGTTGATGAACAACACAAAGAAGCCGTTGCCGACGCGCGCGCCAAGGCTCTCCATCTTATCACCCTCGCTTCGAGACAGTTGGAACCAGAGCACGTCTATAGGTGGTGAGGTCTTGACCGGCACGAACCCACTCAGCT
>JBBSIK010000372.1:0-3784 GCA_038232115.1 Chloroflexia bacterium | reverse complement strand
GTATGTGTAAAAACTGGCCAAAACAGCCGAAATCGGTTATAATTAGAAGCTGAGATGCATTAAATATATGTAGGCGGCATTTTGTGCTAAAGACCTGATTTTGATGGAAAGTGGACTGTTTGGAGGCTAGGTACATATGGAGATAGGTACTATAAAGACGGTCAATCTCGACACTGAGATGCGGTCGGCGTATCTCGACTACGCGATGAGCGTAATCGTGGCGCGCGCCCTGCCCGACATTCGGGATGGCCTGAAGCCGGTGCAGCGGCGTGTGCTGTACGCTATGAACGGCATGGGCTTGCGCCACAACGTGCCGTTTCGTAAGAGCGCCGGTGTGGTGGGTGAGGTGCTTAAGGAGTACCACCCTCACAGCGATACGGCTGTGTACGACGCGCTGGTGCGTATGGCGCAGGACTTTTCGCTGCGCTACCCTCTGGTGGACGGGCAAGGCAACTTCGGCAGTGTTGATGGCGACCCAGCTGCGGCCATGCGATACTGCGTAGTAGGTGAGACGCTGGTGGTTACAGATAAGGGCCTCTTACCTATAGCTGAGATTTCGCCTGATGGGTCCGAGGATGTTGACGTTCGAGTGCTGTCAATGGGGTCCGTAGCCAACACCGCCGGTAAATGGTGGGATTGTGGAGCTTTTCCAACCCGTCAGGTACGTACCCAGCGCGGTTATAAAGTGACCGGCACTCTAAATCATCCCTTGCTCGTAGCTGTGCCCGACGCAGTTACAGGACGTACCAGTCTTGTCTGGAAGCTCATCGCAGATATAGAGCCTGGTGACTATGTAGTGCTTGACCGCAGCGAGGCGCTATGGCCTCAGCAGCAGCTTGACCTTCGGCCTTTTCACCCCGAAATCGCCCCAGGCTCTCGCATTGAGAGCCATACCTTGCCTGAGTACCTGAGTGAGGATCTGGCGTTCTTGATGGGTGCATTGCTCGCCGAGGGGACATTCCGTGAGCACGTTGTGGAGTTCACCAACACTCACGGCGATTTTGCAGATAGTTTCGAACGGGCATGGCATAACGTATTCCCAACCTGCCGCCTGCACATCTTTAATCGTGAGCCGACCGGCTATGGTAAAAAGCCATTCCGTCAGATGCAGGTAGTCAGCCGGCAGGTAGTTACTTTCTTGTGCAATCTTGGTCTGTCGGGTCGTTCGTCGGGGCGGCAAGTGCCCAATCTTATCTTGCGTTCGCCGAAGTCCGTAGCTGCCGCCTTCTTGCGAGGACTTTTCGAGGGAGATGGCGCGGTTGAGCGGTCGGGTAGCAGCTTGCTTCGAGTCAGCCTGTGTGCTCGTAATGAGCTTATGCTTGGTCGAGTGCAAACCTTACTGTTGCGCTTCGGCATTGTATCATCGCTTCAGCATGAGAAGGCGCGAAATATGCATCGCCTTTTGATTATAGGGCGCGATAATCTTTCCGCCTTCAGGAGTAAAATCGGCTTTGCTTCGGCCAAGAAGCAGCAGGCGCTCGATTTCATCCTTGAGCTTCACAGCGGCCATGCTTTTTCGCAAAGCGATTTTGTGCCGTACTTGGCCGATTATGTGCGTACAAACGCCCAACGTGGACAGCGTGAGTGGCTCAACAGGCACAACTTTGACCGCACCGAGCGCCTAACGGCAGTGCTGCCACGTCTGGAGAAGGCGCTACCCGCCGAAGATTATTCGTTTATAGAGCAGTTGGCGCGGAGCCGCTATCTATTTGAGAAGGTAGTTAGCGTTGAGGATATGGGCGAAAGGCCCGTCTATTCGCTACGTGTAAATAGTGAGTGCCACTCGTTTGTGGCGAACGGTTTTGTGAACCACAATACCGAAACACGCCTGCGGCAGATGGCCGAAGAACTGCTGGTGGATATTGACAAAGAGACCGTCACTTTCATCCCCAACTACGACGAAAAGGCGATGGAGCCGACGGTACTGCCCGCCCGCGCACCCAATATGCTGCTCAACGGCGCCTCCGGCATCGCGGTCGGCATGGCGACCAATATCCCGCCTCATAACCTGAGCGAACTGTGCAATGCCGAAACCTACTTGATTGACAACCCGGACGCCACAGTCGAAGACCTGATGCAGTTTGTGCCCGGCCCCGACTTCCCGACGGGCGGCATCATCGTAGGCAACGAGGGCATCCAGGCTGCCTATGCAACCGGCAAGGGTCGGGTGGTGATGCGGGCGAAGGCGTATATAGAGGAGAGCAGGGCGGGCCGCTACAGCATCGTTATCACCGAACTGCCCTTCCAGGTGAACAAGGCCAACCTCCACGAAAAGATAGCCGACCTGATCCAGAGCGACCGTCTTCCCGGCGCAGGCACCGCCCGCGACGAGTCGGACCGCAACGGTATGCGCCTGGTGGTGGACCTCAAGCGCGACGCCCAGCCCAAGAAGGTGCTCAACCTGCTGTTCAAGTACACCCCTATGCAAAGCACCTTTGGGGTGAACATGCTGGCGCTGGTGAACGGCAACGAGCCGCGCGTGCTCACCCTCAAGAAGTCGTTGCAACACCACATTGACTGGCGGCACGAGGTTATCACTCGCCGCACACAGTACGAGCTTCGCAAGGCTCAGGACCGCGCTCACGTACTCGAAGGGCTAAAGATAGCCCTCGATAATCTGGACGCCGTTATACAAACGATCCGCGCCAGCCGCACGCCCGACACGGCCAAGAACAACCTGCGCGCCAACTTCAAGCTGTCTGATGTGCAGGCTCAGGCCATCCTCGATATGCGCCTGGCTCGCCTGGCAGCCCTGGAGCGCAAAAAGGTCGAGGACGAATACATAACCGTGATCAAAGAGATCGGCTATATGGAAGACCTGCTGGCCCACCCGCAGAAGATATACTCTCTGATCAAGGAAGACCTGGCGGCTCTGAAAGAGCGGTATGGAGACGAGCGGCGCACCCGTATCGCCCCCAGCAGCAGCACCGAGTTCAGCGAGGAGGACCTCATACCCGACCTTCAGGTGCTGGTGACGATCACCGACCGGGGCTATATCAAGCGTATGCCCCACGACACCTACAAGCGGCAGAACCGGGGCGGGCGCGGCATCATCGGCATGGTGACACGCGACATGGACGCGGTGCAGCATATGCTCACCTGCAACACGCTCGACAACCTGCTGTTCCTCACCGACAAGGGGAAAGTTTACCAGCTAAAGGCCCACGAAGTGCCCGACTCCGGGCGGCAGGCGAAAGGCTTGCCTCTGGTCAACCTGGTGTCGCTGGAGCCGAACGAGCAGGTAACGGGCCTGATTGCAGTGCGCGACTTCAAGAACGACGGCGCTTATCTCGTGCTGGCGACGCGGCAAGGCAAGATCAAGAAAACGCCCCTCAAAGATTATAGCTCGGTGCGCTCTACCGGCATAATCGCTCTCAACCTGGAGGAGGGGGACGAACTGGCGGCCTCGCGATTGTCGCACGGCAACGGCGATGTGATTGTGGCTACGCGCAAGGGCAAGGCGATCCGCTTCTCAGAGGCGGACGCACGCCCGATGGGTAGAGCCACTTCGGGCGTGATGGCGATCCGCCTTGCTCCCAAAGACGAAGTGGTCGGCATGGACGTGGTGAGGCCCGACTCGAAGGCTTCGCTGCTGCTCGTTACCAGCAAGGGCTTGGGCAAGCGTACCCTGGTGAAAGGCTTCCCACGCCAGGGCCGAGCCGGGGGCGGCGTGCGAGCAATGACTTTGATCGGCAAGAGCGGCGATGTGGCTGTAGCTCGTATGGTCTACCCCGACGACGACCTGGTGGTGATCTCGACCAACGGGCAGGTGATCCGCATGTTC
>JBBSIK010000371.1:0-3798 GCA_038232115.1 Chloroflexia bacterium | reverse complement strand
GTATTGAGGCGCGGCAGTTGGCGAGTGCCGCGAGGTTGGAAGGAGCGATAACGGTGTACAGCGTGATAGCTTGGAGGCTGATGTACGGCACGCTCTTGGCGAGGGTAGTGCCTGACGCCCCATGTAGGGCACTGTTGGAGCAGGAAGAATGGGAAGCATTGTATTGTACGATCCACAAAGTGGCGGTGCCTCCGAAGGAGGTGCCTACCATGCGGGAGGCTGTGAGATGGATAGGACAGTTGGGGGGCTTTTTAGGACGCAAAGGCGACGGGGAGCCTGGGGTAACAGTGATGTGGCGCGGGTTCCAACGCCTCACTGACTTCACTACCATGTACCAGATCATGCGCCCTTCTTATAATGTCATAAATGTGAGGTAAGGATTAGCCCACGAATGAGAGGGGCATGAGCGCAGCGGGGGCGGTGGGTCTTGGACAGGTAGCATACTCAATTGCTACACCCCTATTCTGAATACTTGTGCTGGCGAGGCGGTATTGACACTCCCTGCGTTTTGTGCTATTATCTGCAACACCGAAAACGTTTTGGAAAGCTCTTTTCGGCAACGGTTGAGCGCGATACTTACCATTATTCCCCTAACCACTCTCCTCGCCCGGGAGACAAGTACAAGGGCTTATCTCCCGGAACAGTTCCAGATGCACGATATTCACCCAACGTTGCGCGTGTGACATAGGCCGTCCTCCGGTGTTTACGGGTCCACGAGGGGCATACAGCACGAGCGGCTGTTCTGAACGTACCGGCGTCTACAAGGACAGAGCAGGCAGTAAAACCATACGCGGGAGGCTCACTTATGGCTAGGGTGCTCCTTGAGCACATCACCAAGAAGTACGGTGATGTATTGGCTGTAGACGACCTGAACATCGAAGTTCGGGATAAAGAGTTCCTGGTGCTAGTCGGTCCGTCCGGCTGCGGCAAGTCCACAGCGTTGCGCATGATCGCCGGCCTGGAAGACATCTCGTCCGGCAGCCTGTATATCGGTGAGCGCGTAGTCAACGAGGTAGCTCCCAAAGACCGCGACATCGCTATGGTGTTCCAGAGTTACGCGCTCTACCCACATATGACCGTTTTCGACAACATCGCGTTCGGACTGCGCCTGCGCAAAGATAAAGACCTCTCTTTTCTGCATACCGCGTCTACTGCTGGCAATGGCGCTACGATGGCAGCTAACCCTCGGCGGTTGAGAGAGGCTGCTATTCGTGCCAGAGTCGAGCAGGTGGCAGACGGTATCGGCCTGCGCGAGTACCTGAACCGCAAGCCTGCCCAGCTTTCCGGCGGGCAGAGGCAGAGGGTGGCACTGGGTAGGGCTATTGTGCGCGAGCCGCAGGTATTCCTCATGGACGAGCCGCTATCGAACCTTGACGCCAAGATGCGCGTTTCCACTCGCGCCGAGTTGCAACGCCTGCACCGCCGACTGGGCATCACTACTATCTATGTTACGCATGACCAGGTAGAAGCGATGACAATGGGCGACCGCATAGCCGTTATGAAGAACGGCATACTGCAACAGCTTGATACGCCTGAGGTCCTGTACAGTCGGCCCGCGAATATGTTTGTAGCCACCTTCATTGGCTCTCCCGCCATGAATACCGTACTCGCCGATGTGCAAGGGGGCGAAGGCGGGATGTTTTTGCAGGCTTCCGGGGTGCGGCTACGGGTGCCGGAGCACTACGCGCAACGCCTGCTTGCCTGTCCAGGCAAGCAGATATATTTCGGCATACGCCCCGAGTATATCCATGATGCCCGCTACGCCCATGATATGGACCCACAGAACGTTGCTGATGCACATGTTGATCTGGTTGAGCCTCTAGGTAGTGATGTGCAGCTCTACGTGAGCGTGGAAAACATTCAGTTTGTGGTCCGAGTAGACGACCGTACCTTTGTGTCAGCGGGCAACACAATAAAGCTAGCCTTCGATATGGAACATATGCATGGGTTCGAGCCGGGCACCGAACGCTCTCTTCTATAATCACGGCTCCTGCTTTACATACCTTCGCGACGACCATCGCTGTCCGCAGTCCACAAGCACAAGGAGGTGATACTAGGGGCATAGACACCAGATAAGAATCAACTCAGTGTAACGGAGCTTGGCGAACAAGCCCACACTTATTGCTTTTACAGGAGGAAAGATAATGCTTAAACGTAAACAATCCCTCGTCGCCACAGCAGCAGTTCTGTTTCCAATGCTTCTCACCGCGTGTGGCGGAAACCCAACCCCCACTACCGGTCCTGCGGCTCAACCAACTGACACCACCGGGGCGACACAGCCCACCAACACGACTGCCATGGCTGCGCCTACAAATACAACTGCGGCGGCTGGAGCCACCAATACAACCGCTATGGAAGCAGGTGGCACAGCCACAACAGCCGGCGGTAGTGGAGCTACCGCCTTCGATCCCAGTAAGGTTAAGAAGGTGGATGTGGAGCCGGGTGCAACTCTGCGCATCACCGGCTGGAGTTCCACCCCGGCAGAAATCGGCATCGTAAACGACCAGATCGCCCGCTTCAGCAAGGTCTATCCGAACGTAAAGGTGAACTACGAGCCTACCCCGGGCGACTACGACGCCAAGTTCAAGACGATGATCTCCGGTGGCACCGAGCCTGACGTCTTTTACCTCAAGCCGCAACTCGCCCCCGACCTGCTGGATAGCGGCAGGCTGCTGGACCTTGCTCCCGCTCTGCAGCAAGCGGGCCTCCAGAAGAGCGACTACTACGAGCAGCTGGTAAATATCTTCACCAAGGACAACGCTATCTACGGCCTGCCCAAGGACTGGGGTACTCTGGCCTTCTTCTACAACACCGACCTGGCCAAGAGCAAGCCCGCCAATAACTGGAACTGGGATCAGTACAAGGCATGGGCCAAAGAGAACACGAGCGGCACCGACCCTAACGCCAAGGTGTTCGGCACGATGCACAACCCCGACTATGCTCGCTGGCTTCCGTTTGCCCTCCAGAACGGTGCTGCCGTGCTGGCAGCCGACGGCAAATCCTCCACTATCAACAGCCCCGAGGCTGTGGCCGCGCTCGATCTGTATGCTAGCATGGTTAAAGACGGTACTGCCGGCCAGTCCAAGGCTATCGGTGTAGATTGGCCCGGTGAGGCTATGGGCAAGAAGCGCGCTGTGGGCGTCAGCGAGGGTGGCTGGTTAGTGCCTTATCTCGATGATCCCAAGAACGGTTTCAATGTCAAGTATGCTGCCGCGCCTCTGCCTGTTGGACCCACAGGCAAGAAGGGCGACCTGATCTTCACCAACGCTTATGCTGCCACTACCAAGACTAAGTTCCCCAAGGCAGCTGCTGCTCTGGTGGTCTTCCTGTCTGGCGCTGAGAACCAGCGTGCGGTCATGGAGTCCGGCTTCGCACTGCCGACCCTCAAGTCGTTCAAGGGCGATCCTTACTTTAGCACTCACCCCAACGATGCTATCCTGTTCGACGCGCTCAGTTATGGCACCGTGGACTACTTCGGCCCGCAGAACGCCAAGATTGACGAGTCGCTCACGAACGCTGTTGACCGCGTACTGCGTGGGCAGCAAGATTCCAAGGCTTCGCTCGACCAGGCCAAGCAGGAAATTGACGCGCTTGTGAAGTAAAGTAAAATAGGATGAGCTAGGGACGAGTTGAAAGTTGAAAGCGGAAAGTAATTCATACCTTTCAACTTTCAACTTTCAACTCGTTAGGAGGACAAAGATGGCTACGCAAGCACAGACAGTGGCCCCCGCGCCCAGGAAGCGTATGAACAGGCGCTTGCAAGAGGGCCTTACCGCCTATGCGTTCATCGCGCCCTAC
>JBBSIK010000370.1:0-3805 GCA_038232115.1 Chloroflexia bacterium | reverse complement strand
TACCGTTCGACGTTGCTCTGCACATGGGTACGCTCGTGGCGGTGATTATCTACTTCGCTGCGGACTGGCGCAGGCTCATCGGGGGTATCTTCCGTTCCATTGCCGAGCGGAGCATCGGTGACGACCCTGACCGGCGACTCGGCTGGTTCGTCGTGCTCGCCTCGATCCCGGCAGGTGTAGTGGGCCTTCTGGGCGAAAGCAAGGTAGACGATCTGTTCCACCAGCCGCAGAACTTGCGCACCGGCCTCCTTGTGATAGCGACGATGATGATTGTCATGGGTGGGCTGCTCATGTTTGCCGAGCGCATAGGCAAGCACGCTATCGCCCTCAGAGGCCTACAACTGCCCACGGCGGTGGGTGTGGGCCTGGCCCAGGCGCTTGCACTCATTCCGGGCGTGTCGCGTTCAGGTAGCACTATCACGGCGGGTCTTTTCGCGGGCCTCACCCGTGAAGCGGCAGCCCGATTCTCCTTCCTACTGGCTACCCCTGTCGTATTAGGCGCGGGCCTCAAGAAGCTGTACGATGTAGTAAAGAGCGGGGGCATCCCAGGCTCGGACCAGATGGGCTTCGTTGTGGGGTTCGGGGCCGCCGCCATATCGGGCTACCTGTGTATCTTCTTCCTGCTACGTTACCTGCAACGCAACTCCACAGCTCCTTTTATATGGTATCGCTTCATGGTTGGTATCGCGCTCTTCGCACTGGTGTTGTTTGGCTTCAGGAGCTGAGAAGACTAGGGGCGATAATTAGGAATTATTTGGAAAAGGAGCCTTTCTTAATCGTTGCGCGTCCTTTGCATCTTTGCGTCTTTGCGTTTCCGTCTCCCATGTCGTCTATCGTCCCGATAACACCGACCCTGCTCTAGCTCGCGCACGCTTGACACCAGGCACTAACTACCATATAATAGCGAAGTTGGCCCACAAAATGGGCGCTTCAAAAACAGGGGAAAGTGGTGTGTTCGGGTGGATATTTCAAATAGCGATCTGGTTTTTAACGTTGCCCAATTACTCAAAGAGAGGATCGGTGCGACACGCAAGTTCCAATTGGAAGCGCCCGATCTCGTTCTGGACGATGGCAACGAGGAGGCCGATCTCAACAGGCTCGAAGCCCGTAACGTACGCGGTGATGTAAAGGTGACGCGTCTGGGTGATGGCTTGCTTGTGCAGGGCAGTGTTGATGCCGCCGTGCAGTTCCAGTGCAGCCGTTGTCTGGATACATTTGATTTGCCGGTTGACGCCAACCTCGAAGAGCAGTTCCAGCCCACGGTAGACGTGATGACGGGATACGCTATTCAGCGTGCCGAGTTCGAGGAGAACGATGCCGCTTTTCCAATAGACTCCAACCACATGATGGACCTCACTGAACCGGTTCGCCAGGCTCTACTTGTGGCCTTGCCGATGAAGCCCCTGTGCCGTGAGGATTGCAAGGGCATTTGCGTCGAGTGCGGCGCTAACCTCAACGAGTGGGATTGCGGCCACGTGCAAGCGAAGGCCAACGACAGGTGGACGGGTCTGCGTGAGCTTCGGCTCGATGACTTTCCCGCAGGCGGCAACGTTAATTAGCAAACTATATTTGCATCGGGCATAGAGGAGTAGAGAATCATGGGTGCTACACCCAAGCAGAGAATATCGAGCAAGAGACGCGGTGATCGCCGCAGCCAGCACTTCCTCAAGCCAGTACAGCTTGTAGAGTGCCCCCAGTGTCACAGCATGCGCATGCCTCATCGAGTGTGCCCCACTTGCGGCACGTAGCGTGGCCGCCAGGTCCTCCGAATCAAGAACGCCGATAGCGCCCAGGCATAATCAGCATACGTTAGCAGCGAGGATCGCCGAGCGGCAGGATTGCAGTTCTTCCAGGCGTGAAGCCGGGAGGGGGATGGAGCTAACGTATTGTGACTAAGTACGCGGCTATAACCGGCTGGGGTAGCGCGGTGCCCGACGCGGTGCTGACCAACGCAGACCTCGAAAAGATCGTTGATACCACTGACGAATGGATTACCACTCGTACCGGCATCAAAGAACGTCACGTCTTGTCGGCTGGCGAGACGACATCCACTATCGCCATCAAGGCATCTCGCGCTGCTCTCAAGTGCGCGGGCGTCCCGCCGTCGCAGGTGGACCTGGTGATCTGTTGTACCGCCACGCCCGATTTCCTGTTCCCCGCGACTGCCTGCATTGTGCAGAACGAGATAGGGGCCGAGCACGCGGGGGCTTTCGACATGGAAGCCGCCTGCTCCGGCTTCGTCTACGGTCTGAGCGTTGCAAGCCAGTTTATCATGACGGGAGCTTATAAAACAGTGCTCCTCGTTGCCGCCGAAGGTCTCTCTCGCTTCATGGATTGGGAGGACCGCACCACATGCGTGGTCTTTGGGGACGGGGCAGGCGCTGTGGTGCTTGAGGCTTCCGACAATAAAAGCGGCCTTCTTTCGTTTGTGCTAGGCTCACATGGTGTGGGCGCTGATTTGATCCGATTGCCCGCCGGGGGCGCGGCCAAACCTGCTTCAGCGAGCACTATAGAGGGCCACGATCACTTCCTGAAGATGAGTGGAAAAGAGGTGTACCGCTTCGCCGTGCGCATCATGGGCGACGCGGCTGTAGAGGCTCTCGACAAAGCCTCTCTCGAATATAGCGACATATCCCTATTCATACCCCACCAGGCTAATGTTCGCATCATCAATTCAATCGCCGAACGTCTCCATCTGGACCCCACTAAGGTATTCATAAATATAGAGAAGTACGGCAACACTTCGGCAGCCTCGATCCCGCTCGCTTTGTGTGAAGCATTGGAGCAGGGCATGGTCAAGGACGGCGATAACTTACTGTTTGTGGCATTTGGCTCCGGTTTGACCAGCGCGGCCTCCATCGTTAAGTGGGGCCGCTAGGGGCATGAACGTCCCAGCCTCGTCTGAGGGATCAGATTCCCCTGCCACTATAGCCTGGATTTTTCCAGGGCAAGGTTCGCAGGCCGTGGGCATGGGCAAGGCTCTCTATGATTATTACCCCTCGGTTCGCGCTCTTTATGAGGCCGCTGACACCGCGCTGGGTTACTCTATTTCCAGCCTCTGCTTCAACGGCCCCGCCGAAGTGCTTCAGCAGACCAGCAACGCTCAACCTGCGCTGCTCGTGACGGAAATAGCTCATCTCACGGCCCTTCGGCTTCGTTATCCGGGCGAATTTGATACAGCACAGTTTCTGGCAGGCCATAGCCTGGGCGAGTACTCGGCGTTGGTGGCCTCCAGTGTGCTAAACTTCGAGGACGCGCTACTCCTGGTGGCCGAGCGCGGGAGGCTGATGCAGGAGGCAGGAGCCGCTTTGGGGCAACCCACCGGCATGTCAGCGGTAATCGGCCTGTCCGACGATGCCGTTGCGGACCTTTGTGCCGAAGCCGGGGTAGACCTTGCGAATATAAACGCACCTGGGCAGATTGTCATCAGTGGCCCGCAAGATGCCCTTGAGAGGGCAGCCGAACTTGCGAGAGCGTCGGGGGCGCGACGAGTCCTGCCCCTTCAGGTGAGTGCCGCTTTCCATTCCCGCTGGATGCGCCCTATGTCCGAAAAGTTCGCAACCCATATAGGCGGAGTGCCATTTGCGGAGCCGCACATACCGGTCATTGCGAACGTTACAGCACGTCCGGCGCCCGATGCTCTTGACGTTCGACGTTTGCTGGAGATGCAGACCTATTCGCCGGTGCGGTGGGTCGAGTCGGTGCAGTACATGGCAGCAGAGGGTGTTATGACGTTCGTTGAGGTCGGGCCGGGCAAGGTGCTCACGGGTCTGGTCAAGCGGATCGCCCCCGATGCACAGGCGCT
>JBBSIK010000369.1:0-3827 GCA_038232115.1 Chloroflexia bacterium | reverse complement strand
TAAGGGAGCATCACGCCCAACGTGCTGTAGCCGGGTGCAATGCCGGGAGCTACATGGCAGTCCGGCCTCTGCTCCAACAGCACAATCGGCCGCCTGCGCGATTGGAGCAAGCCAGCTTCCGCATCGCTCACGCGGCAAAGCTGCTGGGCGGCTTCCAAGTTGGGCACCATTAGGGCGAACGGTTTCGCATCGCGGTGCTTGCGCCCCCGCAGCCGCGCCACAGCCTCCTCGTTGAGCGCATCGCACGCCAGGTGATACCCACCCAAGCCCTTGATCGCCAGAATAGCACCTTCCGAAAGCCGCCTGGTTGCCTCGGATACGGCATCCGGCGTCTTAACCTCCTGCCCTTCGCCATCGAGCAGCCGCATCTGTGGCCCGCATTCGGGGCAGGCGTTGGGTTGAGCGTGGAAGCGGCGATTCAGAGGGTCGTCGTACTCCGCCTGGCAGGTGGGGCACAACCGAAACGCCCGCATCGTGGTGTTGGCGCGATCATACGGCACGTCCTGCACGATGGTAAAGCGGGGGCCACAGTTAGTGCAGTTGGTAAAGGCATAGCCATATCGCCGGTCGCCAGGGTCGAATAGCTCATGCAAGCAATCTTCGCAGGTGGCGGTATCCGGGGATACCAGGGCATTGCGCTGGGCTCCTGGCTCGCTATGGCGGATCACAAACGATACGTCGCCGCATGCCGGTATCTGCTCGGTGTTTACGCTGTCAACGCGGGCCAGGGGAGGCGCTTCCTCAGCCAGGGCGCGTTCAAAGACTGCCAGTGCATGTGGCTCGCCCTCTACTTCGATAGTTACCCCGTGGCTATCGTTCAGCACGAAGCCGCTCAGACCGCACCGCAAGGCCTGACCGTAGACGAAGGGCCGGAACCCCACGCCCTGAACGATGCCTTGCACGCGAATACGCAAACGCTCGGCGGTTATAGCGTTTATGGTTGCCATAAAAGAACAGCTTTCTAGTCAGGTTAGCGGCCCAGTAGGTCGCCTGGCGACATCGGGGGCGCTACATAGACCTCATACGCATATAGCGCACAATATCAGGGAAGTTGATCCAAACTCCCCATGAAACAAGAGCCAACAACAGAAGTCCTACGATAGAAAAACGATTCATTTCATAACCTCCCTTTCAGATAGTTATACCACTTGTATTGGAGACGAGGGACGAGGGACGAGGGACGATGGGAGCCTGCCTTCTATATCGTCTATCGTCCATCGTCTCCAATACGAGACGAGCCGTCAATAGCCACAACTACAACTTACTCCGCCGCGTGCCTGGAACCAACAGCGTTCTCCAGGCTGCGCTGCGGTTTCTTGCTGAGCAGCCAATCCGCCCACTCGTCCATACCCGCGCCCGTCCGGCAGGAGACCTCAAAGATAGGCGCTTGAGGGTTGAGGGCGCGCACCGACTCGTAGAAGAAATCGCGCTCAAAGTCCACCAGCTCTATCAGGTCAACTTTGTTGAGCACGATGACATCGGCGGACGCGAATATCTGCGGGTACTTGATAGGTTTATCGTCGCCCTCGGCGGTGCTGATCAGACATAGCTTGACCTCCTCACCCAACGCCCAGTGCGTCGGGCAGACGAGGTTGCCTACGTTCTCGATAAAGAGAATGTCGAGGTTGTTCAAGTCGAGCTCGCCTATCGCTTGCTGGACCATGTGGGCTTCCAGGTGGCAGTTGCCCCCGGTGTTGACCTGCACGGCATCCCGCGCGCCCCCTCTCATGACCTTCTCGGCGTCAATGCTGCCCGCGATGTCGCCTTCGATTACGCCCACGGCAGCCCGCTCGCGTAACGCCGCCATCGTCTTGATAATCAGGCTGGTTTTGCCCGCGCCGGGCGACGCCATCACGTTGACCGCCAGCACGCCCGCATCGAGAAAGCGCCGCCGATTGAGCCTGGCGACCTCGTCGTTGTTAGCCAGCAAGTTCTGGCTGATTTTGATGATCTGAAAAGTCATTTCTCAACTCTCAATCTCGATGCTCTCGATTTGCAGTTCGCTCGCGTCGTTCGCCAGTTGGCCCACTAACCCACAGCGTGGGCACTCGAACCCTCCCACTTCCGGCGTATATTCCTCGTGGCACCCCTCGCAGTGGAATGTCATGTAGGTGCGGCGTATGTTCAGTCGCGCCCCCTGTGACAGCGTATCAGGCGTAAGCATATCGAAGTAGAATTGCAGCGAGTCGTTCACTGCGCCGGTCGCCTGGCCTACCACCAGGTTTATCGCCTGGACGCGGCGGGCGCCCATCTCGTGCGCTTTCTCTTCGACCGCTTCCAGCAGATAGGCCATGATAGACAACTCGTGCATATATCATCTCGGCTGGTCAGGCCTGCGATACCTCGTGTTCCTGGCTCAAGATTTCTTCGACGAGCGATTCGATCATGCGTACCGCCTCTCCGACGGCCAGTTGCACCGGCTCACTTAAGCCCATATACCCCTCATCCTCCGGCCCAAAGGTCTCAGGTTCGCAGGCCATCAGGTAGAGGCGTTCCGGTTGGCCGCCCATCGCTTTGACAAGATTGAGCACCTTCACCGGGTGCATACCATGGGTTTCGATCATCTGAGTTTCCAACTCACCCAGGTCTTCTATATCAGGTTCGATCATGTAGAGCGTGCCCGGCTTATCACCGCGCTGTATAGCATCCACCATGATCGTGGCATCGTACCCGTCGAGGATCGCGTAAGCAAGGTCGAAGCCCCGTATGCCGAAGTCCACTACTCGCACCTCTTCCGGCATTGCGCGCGTCGCCAACGTCTGGGCCACATGCACGCCGAAGGCATCATCCCCCATGAAGATATTACCGATACCCGCAACCAGGATGCGCCGGGCTGTCACCCATCACTCCTTATGCTGCCGAGCGGCTCAACCTCGAAGGGTGAGAAGAAGAAACGATGGCCGGGTTTGCGCTCCAGGCCGAACTCTTTGCCCGGATCGTCGTCTACTGTAACGACCACATAAACGCGGTCTTCGTAGTCCTGCATGATCGACTCTATAGTGGCGGTCTTTCCGGCTAGCACTATGTCCATGATGTCCGAGCCTCCCCGTGGCCGCAGCACGACTTGATCGCCCTGCTTCAGGTCAACGTCGCCCACACGGACGGATTGCACTCCCGGCTTGTTTTCCATACTTTCCAAACTTTCCCAACTATCCATTTTTAGAAACCTCCGGGTCCGGCTCCTGGCTCCGCGCCATGAGCGTGCGTATCGTGCCGTGCATATTCATCAGCTGCTCGCCCGTAAGGGCCTCTGTCCTGTCCAGGAGGGCGCGGGCACGCTCGTCAACAGCGCGCATCTCCCGCTTCTCATCATCCGTCATCGTCATTATACGCAGGGTAAGGATCTCGTCTATCTCGGTGCCGTCGAAGAGATCACCAGGACTCTCCGGCGCGATTTGCGGGTAGTCATAGAGGATAATGGGTGACGACAGCAGCATACTTCGCTCCCCTTCCTGCCCTACCAGCACCGGCCACGTGCCGATGTTGGTGCAACAGGCTACCGCTTCCTGGTACTGCGCGGGCGGATCTATCAGTGAGACGAATTCTCCGTTGTCCACGCTGAGGATGGTGTGCGTTGATGCGAAGGCCCGCAGGATAGGCTCCTCTCGTGGGTTACGCTCCTGCCCCACCTCCGGCGCACCGCTCTCCCATGGGGTGAGATTCGTGATTACGACCTTCACTTTAGACAGTTCCTCCGATATGCGCTCGGCTTGCACGCAGATGGACCCCGACAGAGCCTGCTGTTCGCGCACTATCACGCCTGCCACCTCGCCGCCGGGTGCATACAAGGTCTCTATCTCTCGCTGCGCCGGGAAGTCGAACATGAG
>JBBSIK010000368.1:0-3867 GCA_038232115.1 Chloroflexia bacterium | reverse complement strand
CCTACCCACCCGATTCCGAACGTAGTGAGGAATGACAATGTGTGGTTTGGCACTGCGGCTTGCTACATGCACGACTTTGACACAGCCCTGTTCTGGTGATTACCCACAAGTCAGAGCATCCCCGGCGGTTGTAACCGCGGGCAACCATTACGAAGTCCGCATAGCGGACTATACAGGGTTATAGTACCAACTTAGTCGCCGTAGGGCGACTTTGTAAGCGTTGCCCGTGACTTTAGTCGCCGGGTGCGCTCTGACTTGTGGGTAATCACCAGAACAGGATACGCGTGCGGGTTCTCGCACACTCAATGCTCGCTTCTCATCACGGTAGTCTGTCACTCTAGAGGTTGAGTGTGTGTCTGTAGGCGCTTATGCAGAAGGTTTGTAATATACTGGCTTCGGTGTTCCAGGCGTGGAACTCTACCCACTCTGGCCCTATGTCCAGATATGGGGTTGCTCCCGAAAGTAGCGCATTTCGCCTATTTGTCGGGTGTGGTAAGCGAAAGGCCAGCGTGCTCATGCTCTTTGCCAGCGCAAAGATCACACCTGCTTGGGTGGCGAGCACATTGTACCCAAGAAAGTAAAAAGTGAAGCATCCGGTGGGTTTTCCTACCTCCTCCAGCCACTCGCCCAGATCGGGGTGCGTATGCAGATCATATCCGTCCACTATCCACCTTTCGGCGGGCGCTCTGCTTTCAGGCACCGCGTACTGCTCCAGGTAGCAAGTGACCTCCTTGTTCGCAGATGCAAGTAACGCCCTTTGTTCCTTGGAAAACTGTTGGCTCATTTAGCATTCTCTGAACATGTAGCTGCTAGGCGTCGCGCTTGGCAAGCTCAGACTGCGGTTGTGGGGCGGGTGCGGCATGTCCGTTGGGTACGGAGGTAGTGACAGGGCGGGTAGCTTGCGTGGCTTGTTGGGTTTTGAGGTAGGCTAGCTGGTTGGCGATCAAGCCGATAATGAAGTCTACGGCACGGGTGACTACGAGGATGATGGCTATCTCAAGCAGGAACGACATGGCAATGAAGCGTGACCAGTGCTCGGTGGTGTGGGAGGTCTCGACCAGTTGCAGGAAGCTGGGGAGTACCAGCAGGCCACCCGCCACGATGAGGGCGAGGGGCACAAACCAGAAGCGCCGGCTGGCGAAGAAGTGCGATACCATGCCGTGGCGCATGCTGCTTGTGGGGCGCGTCGAGAGGGTGATATCCACGATTTTGCGGCTGAGATAGCTGGCGCATAGCAGGAAGAAGCCCATTGTGCCCAGCAGGTGGCTCACTATGAAGCGGTAAATCATCCACTCCAGGAGAGAGTGATGTTCTATGTAGTAGAGGGTAGGCAGCACCATGAGACCGGCGGCTATGAGTACCAGCAAGACACCAAGTATACCGAGGGGACGAGATGGCCGGTACAAGAAAGCGGCCTCCAGGATTGACTTGAGGAAGCGCACTCCGTCTTTGCCCACGTGCAGCTTCGACTCGCCCTCGCGCTCCATGTACAGCATCGGAATCTCGATTATCTTCACGTCGTCGCTGAGGATGGCGCGTGCGCTCATGGCGGGGGTGAAATGTAGTCCGTCAGGCAGGGGCATCAGCTTGGGGAGGCTTGTGCGCTGCACGACGCGCATGCCGCTGGCCGAGTCGTGCACGCTCTTGGATGAGAGCACCGTGAGCATGAGTGCGAAGATAGTGTTACCAATGCGACGTATCGCGGGCATCTTGCTTCCGGCGTTGAGGCGACTGCCCAGCACCACGTCGGCCTTCTCTGAGATGAGGGTGTTGCAAAGCTGGGTGAAGAAGAGCGGGTCGCATGTGCCATCTGCGTCGAGGAAGCCGAGGAGGTCGGCGTCCGACTGCTCCCATGCCTCTTTAATGGCCGCGCCGTAGCCGCGATTATGCTCGAACACGATCAACTTGATGCGGCCGGTATAGCATGCTGCCCTCTCAACGGTGAGGTCGGTTGAGCCGTCGCTGACCACGGTGATGTCTACGGCAGTCACTGTCGAGTGCTCGATGATGCTGGCGCGGGCCGCAAGCGAACGCTCGATGATACTCTCGATGCTGCTTTCTTCGTTCAGGGCTGGGATGGCTATTAGTAGCTTCATGGAGGTGTATTGCCGGGCACTTACTACGGGCAATTTGGTTGGAGATAGTATACCATCTCCGACGTTGGAGTAGGTGAGAATACTGCGACGGGTAGGGCTGATGCAAGGCTGGCATACCTTGCCGAGACATCAAGGGTTAGATGGGTAGGCTACTATTTTAGCTCGTACAGCACGTAATCACCGCCCTCCGTCTGTGTCGTGGTGAGCGGCGGGCTGAAGTATTTGGCTGCTAGAGCTTGCTCTGTCTCGCGGTCGGGGTCGTAGCCCGCTGGGTAGCCGGGGGCGAAGATGGTGCGATTATGCACCAGCATGTGAGTGACGCCCAGTTCCTTGAGGCGAGCGTGCCATTCGTCGGGGTTGGAGCTTACGCCGCTATATTTGGGAACGAGGCGTCCGTAGATGTATGAGCGGGAGATGCGGTATCCCCTGGGGCGGCTGTCCCATATGTAAATGGTGGAGTTTGGCGGGGTTTTGTCCGCGATATACTTCACAATCAGATAGTCTTCCATGTGTACTTGCAGGTATTCGCTTTCGGCAGTTTTGTTGAGAGCGAAGGCGGTGGCGAGATAAGGGCCTGTGCTCAGAAGCGAGTCTATTGAGAGCAGGGCCAGGGTGACGGACACGACGCTGCCCAGGGCAATGCTGGCTATCCGCGAGCGTGATGCTATCCCTATGAGGACGTAGGCGCTCAGGAGGGCACAGAAGAGGAAGACCGTCGCAAGGTAGCGGATGCTGGCGCGGGAGAAGTAGAAGAATGAGAGCAGCACCACGAAAGCGGTGGCATAGGCCACGAGGCGCAGAGCGGGCTTCCATCGGGCGAGTAGGGGCAATCCCAGTAGAGCCGTGAGCAGCAGTGGACCCACTGTGACGACGAATTCCTGGTTGTCGAGCAGAAGGGGAGGGCGGGTCAGGCGACTCCAGTAGTAAACGATGCCGGACGTGAGGCTCTCCCACTTAAGGCCGGGAATGGTGCCGAGGAGCACTTCGGGGTCGGCGGCGGGCGACCAATAGCTGCCTCCCAGCAAGTTACCCGCCGCAGGCCACACGGGGTTGCCCGATGAGATGAAGTTGCGTAGCAGCCACACTCCACCCAGCGCGGCTATCGGCACTCCATATGTAAGGATGTTGCCTACGGAGTGCCACTTTAGCTCTCGCTTCTGCATAGCGTTACCTTTGCGCCAGCGGTACAACAGGATTGCGAGCAAAGCCAGGCCCAGAGCGCCAGGCACGGCGATACCGTAGTATTTCACGGAGAACGATATGCCGCCACATATGCCGGATAACACAAGCAACTGCCGGTGGGGTTGTGGTGTGAATTGGATAGCCAGGTAGAATGCGTACAGAGTGAGCATTTCGGCGCTTGCCTGCGCGAAGTCGGTGTTGGCGGCCCGCATGATGAAGCCGGTAAGGGGGGCCGTCAGGAATATGGCGGCGGTGAGCAGTGGCAGCGTTTGCCATAAGCCCTGCTTCTCGGAGAGCAGACGTTTGGCGAAGAGCGCACCGGCGGCGGCGGCAAGCAGGCCCGTGCTGAAGGCGAAGAGTACGGCCAGCCTGTCACCGCCGAGCATGTAGCCGAAGGTGTACAGCATCTCCATGAATTGCGGAAAGAGGCTGTAGTTGCTGTCGGGGTAAAAGCGGATGGCGTGCTGCTCGGCGTAGCGGCGGGGCAGGGCCAGGTGGTACATCAGGTCGTCCTGGGTCGCCACGGGCACAAGCGCCTTCACGAGGGTAGCGGCCACGACTATGAGGATGACAGCCGCCAGGAACAGAT
>JBBSIK010000367.1:0-3872 GCA_038232115.1 Chloroflexia bacterium | reverse complement strand
TGTAATACGGGTTACGGAGGAATTGATGCCAATACGAGCACCCCTCTCGTGGTTGCGAGAATATGTAGACATTAATGTGCCTGTAGAGGAACTGGCGCGGCGCATGACCCTGGCGGGGCTTGAGGTCGAGCACATCGTCACGATAGGCGCGGAATGGGAGAACATCTATACCGGGCAGGTGGTGAAGCTGGAGAGGCACCCCAATGCCGACCGGCTGAACCTCGCTACCGTGCGGTATGGCGAAGGCAAGGACATTACAGTGGTGACGGGCGCGCCCAACATCGAGGAGGGGCAGAAGGTCGTGCTGGGCTTGATCGGCTGCCGCTACATGGACCAGCACCAATCGCCCGCCCGTTGGTCCACCCTCAAACCCGCTAAGATACGCGGCATCCAAACCGAGGGGATGGTTATGTCGGAGGCCGAGCTTGCACTTTCCGAGGAGCACGAAGGCATCATCGTGATGGACCCCGCAACGCCCATTGGCATGTCTGCACAGGAGGCGCTGGGCGACACGATCCTTGAGATAGAAGTAACACCCAACAACGGGCGCATCCTCTCGATGGTCGGGCTGGCGCGCGAGATAGCGGCCCTGTTCGGCGGGCAGGTGCGCTATCCAAACACCGAATGGCACGACGATGGCCCACCTGCCCAGGAGCAAGTGAGCGTGGAGATACAGGACCCCGACGTGTGCGCTCGCTATTCGAGTGCCGTGATCCGCAACGTTAAAATCGGCCCATCGCCCGCCTGGATGCAGAGACGACTCACCCTGGCCGGCATGCGCCCGATCAACAACATCGTAGACATCACCAACTACGTCATGCTCGAAATGGGCCAGCCGCTCCACGCCTTTGACTACAACGCCATCGAAGGGCACAAGATCGTGGTGCGCCGCGCCCACGAAGGAGAGCATATCGAGACGCTCGACCACGTGGATAGGGCGCTCGATCCGAAGATGCGGGCGATCTGCGACGCGCATAAGCCGGTGGGACTTGCGTGCGTGATTGGCGGCGCCAACAGTGAGATCGGTACCGAGGGCGAGGCAACCGTGTTCCTTGAATCGGCCCATTTCGACCAGAGGAGCGTCCGCCGCACGGCACGCCTGCTCAAGCTGCCTTCCGAAGCGTCGTACAGGTTCGAGCGGTGGGTGGACCCCAACCTGACGGTGCCCGCCATGAAGCGCGCCGCCGAACTGATGCGCGAGCTAGGTGGAGGTCTTATCTCTAGGGGATATGTGGACGAATATCCTCGCCCACTCAAGTCTGTGCGCATACACTTCTACACTTCGGAGGTCCAGCGTATTCTCGGTATTACCCTCCCGCCCTCCCAGATAGCTGAGATGCTGGAGCGGCTTGAGTTCCGTGTAGACTTGCCGCACAACGCAGACGCGGTGGGCCAGTACACCACCATGCTCATAGATGTGCCCTCGTACCGCAACGACATCACACTGACCGCCGATATCGTAGAGGAAGTGGCGCGCATGGTAGGCTACGACATCATCCCTGAGACGCTGTTGCAGGGCGGTCTGCCACCCCAGGAGGTGAATCGCGGCAGAGAAATGGCCGAGCGATTGCGCGATATAATGGTAGCTTGCGGCCTGGACGAACTGCTTACCTACTCGGTCACGCACAGCGAAGAGTTGCGCAAGCTCGCACAGTTGGAAAGTAGCAACTTGGGTACAAGCCAGGAAAATTATGCTGAGGCATCAAAGTACAGGACGTTGGACACCTCGCGCCCACTCGTGACGCTGGTGAACCCTGTCAGCGCCAAACAGGACGTGATGCGCCCTACCCTGCTGCCGAATCTGCTGGATGCCCTACGGATGAACATGCGCCTCATGCCAGAGACGCCAATCCGCATCTTCGAGCTTGGCAAGGTCTATCTGACTCCGAATATGAGCGAAATAGACGCTCGCAAAGCTGAAATGGAAGCCGAGCGAGCAAGGTACCCGCGCCTGCAAAACTGGCAGCCGGTGCCGGGCGAAGAACGCCTGCCTCTAGAGCCGCGCCGGCTCATGGGCATCATGTCGGGGCCACGGCACATGCGCTCGCTCTTCTACAAAGAAGAAGCATCCAGGAATAGTCAGAACGGGCCAACATGGGCTGGAGACGAGCAGCTAGACTTCTTCGATGCGAAGGGCATAGTAGAGGACATGTTGCACAAGGTGCATATCCCTAACATAGAGTGGGTCCATGTAGAAGCGCCCTTGTTCCACCCCGGACGCGCTACCCTCATACGGTCCGGGGGCATAGACCTGGGGGTGGTGGGCGAGTTGCACCCTTCGCTGGTGGCCGAATGGGGCATACCTGCCGGGCGTGTGGCCGCATGGGACCTCGATGTTGAGGCGCTAATCGCCGCCATCCCTGAGCGCAACATATATAGGCACGTTAGCCCATACATGCCGGTTAAGCAGGACATGGCTTTCGTGGTGACCGCCGGTACGCCCGCCGCTCGCGTGTCGGAAGCAATCAGGAGTGCCGGGGGCGCGAACATCAGCGATGTGGCCCTGTTCGATATATACACCGGCCAGCAAGTAGAGGAGGGCCAGAAGAGCATGGCCTTCGCCGTGACATTCACCGGCATGGACAAACCCCTCACCGAAGAGGAAGTAGCCCGCTTGCGCCGCCGCATCGAAAGCATGCTAAGTAGAGAGCTAGGAGCGAAGCTGAGGGGATAGTGCGTATTGCGTAACCCAAATAATCTTTGCGGGTCCTTTGTGTTCTTTGCGTCTTTGCGTTTCCGTCTCTTTACGCATTACGTACTACGCAATACGTCCTACTCCACCAAATAAATCACTTCCAGCTTGGCCTTATTCACCACGACAAGTTCACGCTGCCAGGAAGCGTTGGGACGGGCGATGAGATAGATAGTGGCTTTAGTGAGAGGGATAAACGGGTCGGGTATGGTGAGCAGGTTTTCCAGGGTGGTGCCGGACAGCAGGTGGCAGTGGCCGTAGATGATGAACGTATCTGTAAGGGCGTAGCAGGGATGCGGCGTCTTCTGGACGTAGTATTCGCGCCCCGGAGAAGACGCTGTGCCCCCCGACTTGCCCTGCGTCTGCTGCGGTGCTGTGGCGACGAACTGCACGTGGTCTCGGCCTACCATCACGGGCGTTGATACCCGGCTGGCGGTGGCTGACGTTTGCCCAAGAGGAGTGACGCCTGCGTTGAGCACTGTGAAGAAATCTTTGTCGCGGCGGTTGATGAGGTCGCTGGTGCGTTTGAAAGAACCGGAGATCGAACCTTGAATAAAGAGCCGGGCCGTGTATAGCTCGACGTTGTGGCTCATTGGCCCGAAGGGAGCAGAGGTGGAGTGGTCCATGTTGCCTTCCGTGAGTGTGGATTGCACGGCTGAGGGTGCGGTATAATACAGATAGTTCATACAAAGCGCCCCTATTAGGCGGGCAAGGTATAATAAGGACCTGGATAAGCATTACCTTCTGAATTGATGTTTTTGCCAGTTATATTACCACACCGGAGAAACCAGGGCTAGATGTCAGAACAAGAACGACATAGAGATGAAAGGGCGCGCAGTGCAGGACGCGCACTCCACGCCGGACGTGCCGAGCGCGACACCAGACGCCAGTACATCCGACTGCACAGCGACGAGAACCCGTATGGCTGCTCGCTCCACGTGCAGGAGGTGTTAGGGTCGGCGGACCAGTATTACCTCCCCGCCGACCCGGTGTGCAGCGATCTACGGGCGGCTCTCAGCCAGTATACAGGCTTTGTACCCGAACGGATAGTAGCAGGCGCGGGCACTGTAGAGCTTACCGAGCGGATGCTGCACGCTTTCCTGGATGCGGGCGACGCCGTAATAGTGTGCCCGCCCTCCCTCCCTCAACACAATCTGGGGGCCTCCCGCGCGCGGGCCAC
>JBBSIK010000366.1:0-3879 GCA_038232115.1 Chloroflexia bacterium | reverse complement strand
GGCGTCGGTGCCTGTGTTACCGTTGCGGTCGATTGTTTCCGTTACCTTCTGGCCGGTGCGGTTCTGGGCCTGGTGAGTATCCACGCGGTCACCGCTCACAGATACCTTCTGGAAGGCGAAGTAGGTGGGCGCAAGTTGGTCGCCAAAATCACCCGACATGGGGATACAGGCCGGGTGATACGGCGCGAACGTCGTATTGCCTACCTGAATTGATCCGGCGATCAGGTCCACCGTGAGTAGACCGAAGGGGGAGCCACTTGTATAGAACTCGTAGCGAGCAAACCCGAACGTCACAGCGATTATAGACACCCCGGCGAGTACTAAGCCTCTCGGTTATATACGACCGGCGTTCCTGGTTTGTCTTTCGTTGCTGCGCGATTGGCTTCCGTTCGTTGGGTCAACGGCTCCTGGCGAGGGCGAAGAAATTACGCAAAACGACATCGCCTGCCGGGTGTGCCGGATCGAACCGCTCCGGGTGAAACTGCACGCCGAATACGGGGCGGTCCCGACGCTCTACCGCCTGGATGGGAGACCAGGCCGAGCGTGCCCGCCCTACGAAACCTGTGGGCACATCTGTAAGCTGCCAATAGTGCGACTGGAAGAACGATGAGGAGTCATCCAGGCCACGAAAAAGAGGGCATCCGGCATCTATCTCGACGGGAAGGAAGCCGCGCTCTTTCCTCTGGCCGGGTGCAAAACGGGGGTCGGGGTCCGTTTCACCCTCCTCCAACGTCCCAAGTGGACCCCAACCGGCTCCATGCGCCAACCCGATAAGTTGGTGTCCGGCGCAGATTCCCAGGATTGGCATTGAGCCTGTGCGGATGAAATCAAGCAGCCCTTCTAGCTCAGCCATTTTGTATAGTTCCCAGTCAGTCGTGCTGCCGCTCAATACCAGGGCAGCCGGCCCTATCTCCTCTATTGCTCCTGGGGAAACATCTTGAAAGCGCATACTGATGCACGGCTCCTCTGCCGCCGTCGAGAGGCGAGAGACCACTTCTTCGACTTTAGCCTGGTGGTCACGACTACGTTCGCCGTCCTGGTGTACCTGTTCGTGCTCGGTATCTATGTAGAGGATGGTCATTGCGTTGGTGGGCTCGATGCGTTAGTGAGTTGCGGCTAGGGGCATCCCGGCAGCTTCGACAGGTAAGTACTGTTGGAACCATGCAACAATCTGAGGGACTGTATTCTTGTAGAGGGGGTCTCCGGGTTGAATCCAGTTGAGGTGATTTCCCTCCGGGATCTCGATCAGCTTCTTTGGCTCCTGAGCGTGCGCGTACAGGCTGCGAGCCTCGTCAATCGGGTGAAGGGCATTACGCGCGCCATGCACAATCAGCAAGGGCCGGGGGCTGATGAGCGCGGCGACCAATTCCGGGCGGAACGCATAATAGGCCTCGGCGGACTGCAAAGATACATCCACCCCGAACCGGTCGTGGTTGCCATACATATCTTCCTGCACATTGTCATTCGTATCCGGGTCGAGGGGCACTACTTCCCCTGGGCTGACCAGTTGCGTGCGCCCCGTCGTTACGCGCCTGGCGCGGTCTTCTGCTATCCGGTCCTGTATAGCTAGCCAGTCGGCATAGGTACGGGTGTCCCTCACGGCCCTCCCGGCATCGCCCACGCCGCTCAAGGAGGCAACCGCGCTCACTCGCTGGTCCTCAGCAGCGGCCTGCACCACCAAGCCACCCGCCAAACCCCAACCGAGCAGGCCAATACGCTCAGGATCAAGTTCGGGCTGTTGTTGCAAGAAGGTGATTGCGTTCTCTATATCTTCCACCTGCTCCTCTGGCAGCACACGCCCGCGCTCACCCTCGCTGGTCCCAAACCCCCGATAATCGAAAGCGAAACACGCATAGCCCGCATCAGTGAAGGGACCCCACAACTTGGCGGGGATGAGTTCTTTCAAGCCCTGGAACCCCGAACAGAGCAAAACAACAGGCGCTTGCTGCTTGTTCTCTAAACCATCGGGCAGTTGGAGAATACCGTCCAGGCGTATGCCATCGCTATAGAACTCGACATTGCGCGTTTGCATAGCTAAACCCCCACGAAAAGACCGGAATGTACGTGCTCAACCATGATGAATGGAATGGGGCTATTCTAAATCATTCGTTTCACTATGTCAATAGCCTGCCTTTATTTGATTCAATAATTGCTGCTGCAAGAGATGAGATGACTGATCCAGAATGATAAGATTCTCCTGATTCGCTCAGTCAGAGACTATGCACTTCAGGGTCTATTCTCGATCACTATTTCACAAAGCAGCGCGGCTTCGTCATTCTTCACTGTGTTCAGAATCTCCAAGGCTGCGCCTGGCACAACGCTGAACATACTAGATTCTACCACTGCGTTCAGAATGACAGAGCCTGCATGACTCCCTGCAAACCGATCTGGAATAGACCCTGCCGATTCCAATATGCCTATTGACAAGCGGCAATATAGCCTTTACAATACAAAACAAATCATCGCTTGCTCTTAAGGCTGAGAATCATATGATTCACTCGCAGACCGACGACTTCTTTGCAAGATTGGCAACCGCGCAGCCCACTCTCTCCGATAAGATGGGCCGGCTGGCAGCGTTTATATGCGAGAACTACGTACAGGCGGCCTTTATGACTACCCGCGAATTGGCTGCCGCCGCAGGTGTTAGCCTGGCTATCGTAGTGCGCTTTCCCGCCGTACTGGGCTATCCCAGTTTTGCCGCCTTGCGCGCCAGCGTTCAAGACCGCGTCAACTTCGACCTCAGCGGAGTGGACCGTCTGCGCACACTACCTGCGACCAACAGGTCCTCCACCGCCCTGCTGCGCCGCATAATTGACGCCGATATAGAAAGCCTCCATGCCCTGGCGCATACATTCTCCGAAGCCCAGCTTGAACGCTTCGTCAATGCGCTGCTCACCGCAGAGCGCATAACGATACTTGGCTTCCGCTATGTAAGCCCTCTGACCACGTACCTGGGCTACTCGTTGGGTAAGATTAAGCCCAACGTACAGGCATATACCCAGGCCGATTCATCGCTCTATGACCGCATCCGCCTTATGACGAGCGAGGACGTACTCATTGTGGTGGCTTTTGCCCGCTACCCGGCAGACCTGGTCGCGCTCGCGCGCTATGCTCACAAGCTGGGAGTGCGCGTCCTGGTTATCACCGACAACGCCTTATCCCCGGTGCTGCCCATGGCGGAGGTGGCGCTTTTCGCAAGGGTAAGCATGCTGGACTTCGTAGGCTCGTTGGCCGCGCCCGCCGCGCTAATCAACTGCGTAGTTTCTGAGCTTGGTATGCGGCTGGGTGAGGCGGCTCTTGAGCGCCTGCAAGCTATCGAAGATGTAGCTGCTGAAGCTGGCATTTATGTGTATGGAGGTACCCGCTCCACTCCGCTTGGAGGAAAGTTTCTCGCGTGGGAAATAGCGGGACTGGATGGGCACGAGAACGGGCATCGGGACGGAGAGAGTGGAAAGGAGCAGGCAGATGATCACTCTTGAGCATGTTTCCAAAATATTCTCCTCGCGCGGCCAGACGGTGCGCGCAGTGGACGATGTTAATCTGGAGATAGCGGAAGGCGAACTATGCGTGCTGATAGGGCCATCAGGCTCGGGCAAGACCACCACGATGCGCATGATAAATCATCTGGAGGTGCCCACAGAGGGCCGCATTATCGTGAATGGGCAGGACATCGCTGCCATGGACGACGTGCAGCTCAGGCGGAGCATCGGCTACGTGATCCAGCAGGGCGGTCTCTTCCCGCACTTCACCGTGGCCGACAATGTGTCAATCGTGCCGCGCCTCCTTGGCTGGCCCGCCGAGAAGCGCCGCAAACGAGCCAACGAGCTGCTCGACCTCGTCGGCTTGCCCTCGGCGCAGTTCGGCAACCGCTACCCCCGG
>JBBSIK010000365.1:0-3888 GCA_038232115.1 Chloroflexia bacterium | reverse complement strand
CTCTTCTACTCGTCGCCGCAACTCCGCGCCCGGCAGACCGCTCGCATCCTGGCGTCTCGTCATGTGGGTGTGCCTGTGCGCGTCTCAATCTTGCTGGCCGAGGTGCTTACAGGCTGGCAGGGTCGCCCGCACAGCGAGCTTGATCACTTTCACTTCAATTTCTACAACAACAGGGCGGGAGAGAGCGACGAGACACTGGAGGCGCTATGGGAACGCCTGGGACGGTTCGTCCGGCGTGTTCGCAAGCGGCACGCAGGTCAGACAGCGGTGGCGGTGACGCATGGCGACGTTGTCTTCCTGGTGCGGTCGTGCTTTCGAGGCATGCCCGTCCAGGTTGAGTCGATACGCATGCGCGGCTTCTATCCGGGCAAAGGTTCGCTAACTCGACTGACGTTCGGCGCGGAACTGAACGAGAAGTACCCTATTCAGCTTGAGTATTACGATCCGAATAGCGACGATCCACAGTGGTCGCGGGGCTGGGTGACGCTGGATATGGTGGGGGAGGCTGCCTGGCAGCAAGCAGCCGAAAAGGATTAGCGGCAAGCGTTCAGATTTGGCGCATAAGAAAACGGGTATCCGACTGGGGGCGTGCTATCCCTAATCCTCGCAGCAGAGTCTATTCTCGAACTTTGACCAGTATGAGAGGTTGGTGCAGCTTATTGACCAGCCCCGCGGCCACGCTGCCTATCCAGAAGGTCCCCAGGCCCGATCGTCCATGTGTAGCCATTACTGTGAGGTCGGTGTTGCGGGTCACGGCGACCTCGGCGATGGCCTGCACCACGTCACCTCTGAGCACCTGCGCCGATGCTTGAATGCCCTCGCTCGCCATCTGCTCCACCTGCTTTGCCAGGTAGGACTGTGCCTCAAACTCTTCCACATCGAGCGCGGCGGCAGCCGTGATGGGCGTCAGGCGGGCTGCTGCCTGGTTGTCGCCCTTCATACTGGCGACCGTGGGCACAATCCGCACCATGTGCAGGTTGGCCTGGCATGCCCTGGCTATGGCTGTGGCTACCGGGTATGCATACTCCCCCTCATGCGAGCCATCCAGTGGCACCAATATAGTCTGCAATCGCTCCGGCGTAGACGACTCAGGCCGCACCAGCAGCACAGGCACCTGCACGCGCCTGAGCACTTGCTGGGCTATGCTGCCAAAGACCACCCTTCGCGGATCGCTGCGTCCGTGCGTGCAGAGCGCGATGAGGTCCGCGTCCAGTTCCATCGCGTGAGAGGCTATGCTTACCGCCACATCTTGCTCTTCGGTGCCGTGTACATGACTCTTTATCCGAACGTTGCCTCCAAGCCGTCCGGCAACCTCGTCCAGGTAGTTGTCGGCTCCCAGCGATGTTGTTAGGTGAGGCTCGCCGTGTACGCTGGCGCGCGCCTTCTGCTCTATGATGTGCAGGAGAGTGATTTCTGAACCCATCTTATCAGCGAGCAGTTTGGTTAGAGGAAGCACCGACTCAGCGAGGCCGGAGCCGTCGAGCGGCACAAGTATGCGGTGAAAACCCTGGATCACATTGCACCTCCGGTGAATACGCCATAGAGCAAGTACAGGTTCAGGGCTACAATCACCGCGGCAACTATGGAGGCGGCAATCGTGGTAACACGCATGTTGACCAGCGGCCCCATGAGCTTGCGCTGCCGTGTGAAGAGCACAAGGGGAATAAGGGCGAACGGTATGCCGAAGCTCAACACCACCTGGCTGATTACCAGCGCCGAGGTCGGGTCTACTTGCAGCGCGATGATGACGAGCGCGGGGACCATAGTGACGAGCCGCCGCGCCCAGATTGGCACCTGCCGGCGCAAATAGCCTTGCATAATGATTTGCCCGGCCATAGTGCCCACCGCCGATGAGGAAAGCCCCGCAGCCAGCAAGGAGACCGCGAAGATGACGCTCGCCGCGCTCCCCAGTAGCGGCTCCAGCGTACGATAGGCTTCTTCGATGCTGCCTACGTTCGTCATCCCCGCCTGGTGGAAAGTGGCCGCTGCCATGATGAGCATAGACGCATTTATAATACCCGCCAGACCCATAGCGATGCCAATATCTATCAGTTCGAAGCGGAAGAGGCGGCGCTGCTGGTGAGGATCGCGCACGACGATGCGGTTCTGGGTGAGGGCCGAGTGGAGGAAGATGACGTGCGGCATGACGGTCGCGCCAAGTATGCCCACAGCCAGCAACACGCTGTCTGTGCCCTCGAAGCGGGGAGTGATGATGCTCGCCCCGATCAAGTGCCAATCGGGCCTATCGAGAATCGTCTCGGCTAGATAGCAGACGGCAATTACGCCAACCATCGCGCTGATCACCGCCTCAAGTGGCCGGAAGCCGCGTCGCTCGAGGCCCAGTATTATGAATGTCGTGATCCCGGTGAGGATGGCCGCAGGGAACAAATCGAGGCCGAACAGCAGGTGGAAGCCAACCGCCGCTCCCAGGAACTCAGCCAGATCAGTTGCCATCGCTACAAACTCGGAAACGCCCCACATGGCCCACACCATCGGTCTGGGGAACTGGTCTCGGCACATCTCAGCGAGGTTCCTTCCGGTGGCGATACCTAACTTGGCCGAGAGCGATTGTATTAGCATCGCCATCAGGTTGCTGGCAATGATTACCCACACAAGTAAGTAACCATAACGCGCTCCACCCGATATATTCGTGGCGAAATTGCCTGGATCCATATAGGCGATTGAGGCAATAAAGGCGGGACCCATGAAAGGTAGCAGCTTGGCGATGCCCCGCCGCTTACTGCCTCCCCGCAAGACATCCTGCGCCGCGCTGACCGTACCAACGTCGCCCTTACCCACCTGCTCCATGTTCGTTATGCCAGTCATGGTTGCGGGATCCGCACGTTCAATAAGCTCTGCCTCAGCGGCATCTTCTTTTGTATCTGTTCTCGCCATACTTTCTCCACCTATCTCTTTAGGGCTTTCTATTTAGCCTAGTCTAATTTAGCCTACACTAAATATACCATTGGTCTATGCGCCTGTCAATCCCGAACATTGGCATAGGTGTTCAGAATAGGGGTAGGGCAAATCAGCAGATTGCTAGACCAACCTCCGTCCCCGACTCCTCCATAGAATGGGAGGGGAGAATAAAAAGAAGATGTACAGGTGGGGGGCACCCCCATACCCCCGTCATGGGCATGCCCTTGCACCCCTATTCTAAACACTTACGTTTGGATAGGTGTTTAGATTGGGATGATGATAGTTTACAGCAAAGGCGGATGGTATCAGGGAGGTGTAGGGACGTATCTTGTATTCCGCGTCTGTAACTCGCGCCGGATACAAGATGCGCGACGCCCGTACTGCTCATAGGACTGTTGTCGATACCCAACTGTCTGCGTGTAGGTAGTACCAATTTCCCGTTCCGGCGCATAGGTGCACAGTGTTAAGATGGATAGGGGAAGCCATAAGTCCTTCCAGTTTCTGCCCGTACCTTTCACACTCTCGCTTCACCCTGTTCTCACACAAATGGTTGCTTCATGGATGCTCACGAGAAAGAAGAATTCGACCTACAGGGGCGGATCGGTCTTTTCACCCTGACCGATCTATTGCAGACCCTCTCTTTTACCCAGAAGACGGGCACGCTCACCCTCATACAGGGCTGGAATACGCGCACCGTCTGCTTCGAGCAGGGCCGCATAAGCTACATCGCGGCTGCTACTCACCTGCCCAGCATCGTTGATCTGCTCATCCAGGCGGGCAAGCTCGACCCGGCGCAGCTTGAGCGCATCTTCGGCTACGACTGGAGGCGCGTGCTTGGCGTGACCGAGGAGGAGACGGCGCCGGAGCCTGAAATGCCGTCGCCCGCTGCCCTCGGTGCGCGCGTCAGCAGCAATGGCGGCCACTCCAAGGGCGGTGATTTCGAGGAGTTCGGCGACATTCGCATCGGCT
>JBBSIK010000364.1:0-3894 GCA_038232115.1 Chloroflexia bacterium | reverse complement strand
TGCCTGAAGTGCGTACCGACAGCGGAAAGCTGCGTCCGCAGGCACGTCCGGCACTTGGCAAAAGTGTGGCCGCACGCTCGGTACGCTCCGGCCAGAAAGCTCGGCGGGCGTCACTCATGAGCCTGGGCCATGTGGTCGTGTTGGGGGCACTTGGATTGGTGGGGCTGAGTGGTTGGCAGGCCTCTAGTGCCAGCGCGCAGCCCTCGGTAGCCTCTGTAGAACTGGTGAGCGCCGGACAGGAGATTGCCTCGTTGACGGCTCCCGGCTCGCGGTTGATAGTGGCGGGACCGAACGCCCCCGAGCTTTTTTACTCAAGCGGGCACACGGGGTGGGCGCTTAACGAGGATAGCTTCAGCATACTGCAAGTGCAGCAGCTTCAGCGTGAGGGCGCTTCGTACCTTGTTAGCACGGACCAGGACTGGCTCGGTCGTCACCCTGATTACGTCGGCCTCCTGGCGAACTACAGCGTGAGGAAACTCGCTCACAGTTACATTCTGTTTGATCTGAATACCCAGCCGACAGCGAATGACCGCCTTTACTTCCTGGAAAGCGGCCACACGCTGGGCGGTGATTTCCGTCGCTTCTGGGAGGCAAACGGTGGCGTGGTCAAGCTTGGCTATCCGATCTCCGAGGAAGTGTTGGAGGCTAATCCCCTCGACGGACAGCAGCGCACTGTGCAGTATTTTGAGCGCGCTGCCCTGGAGTGGCATCCTGAGTTCGCGGGCACGCCCGATGTGGTCATGAGAGCGGCAGTTGGCAGGTGGGTGACGGTGGGGCGCGACTTTCCGAGGGTCGAACCCTCCACTGCGAACGGGGACCGCGCGTACTTTGGGCAGACGGGGCACAGTGTAAAAGAGGCGTTCCTGCGGTACTGGCAGACGCAGGGAGGTCTGGCCGCCTTCGGTTATCCGATCTCAGAAGAGTTGCCTGAGATCAGCCCAGCCGATGGTAAAGTGTACACAGTACAGTACTTCGAGCGGGCTAGATTTGAATGGCACCCGAACGATTCGGGCACCCCGAACGAGGTGCAGCTTGGCTTGATTGGTAAGCAGGCATTGGAATTGAGAAAGTAAGAAGAAGATAGAAGGAAGAAGGAAGAAGGTGAAGAAGGTAGTGAATAGCAGCAAAATGGAGGTCGCACTGAACGAGACAACCGGCACATCCGAAGCCTGGAGAGGGCAGTCTGCGCGCCCGCGTGATGGGGAAGGCGAGGCGCTGCTGCCTTCGTTGAAGCCTGCTCAGTTCGTTACGATGGTCAGCGACCAGGTACAAAGTTCATTGCACGCTACCGGATACGACTTCAGCATTCAGGTACGAGGCCGACTCGTGAAGCTGTGGCGCGGCGATGATGCCTCAGTGCATTACGAACTTGCCGTTCATGAGCGCGAAGGGCAGCTTGAGTTAGGACTGCACATGGAGTCAGACGCGGCGCGAAATCTCGCTCTCTATCAGGAGTTCGAGAAATACCTCCTGGACTTTCAGGCGGAACTGGGTGGTCACTTCTGGCTTGAGCCGTGGGACCGTGGTTGGGCACGCCTCTACGAAACTGAACCTCTCTGGCCGCTTGACACTCTCCGAGGCGCGGCGGTGGCCGCGCGCATGGTTCAGATTGTGCGAGTAGTGGAGCCTGTTTGCGAAGCGATCCTGGAACGCCTGGATTAGGGACACACGAGGCATACGGTGTCCGGCCATCACAGAGTTTTCCACATTATGTGTAAAACCTCACCTTTGATGCCGGCTGATTTGTTATACTCCTGCCACGCCTGGCATTCCGCTTTCAGGCTGAGTATAGCTTCTGGAGCCGAGGTTTCCGCATGCCCGCTTTTCTAAGGTCGCCACTGGTCCTCATGCTCGTTGCTGTGGCCTTTCTCTTCTGCCTCACAGCATCTTTCTACCCGCATACTGCGTTCGCAATCCCTTCTAAACAGAACGCGCTCTCTGAGCCGGAGATAAGCGCGCGCGCCGCAATCGTGGTCGAATACCCTTCTGGTCGCGTGCTCTATAACAAGTCAATGCACGACCGCCTCGCCCCCGCCAGCACGACCAAGATACTGACCACGATCCTTGCGCTTGAATATGGCAAGCTCGACGACGAGTTCGCTGTAACCACGGATGACATGGTTGGAGAGTCGAGCATGGGTTTGAAGGCGGGCGAGACGCCAATGCTGCGCGACTTGATATATGGGATGATGCTTCCGTCGGGTAATGATGCCGCGATGGTGACGGCTCGCGGTCTGGCTTCAAAAGAAGGGCCGAGTGATGTCACGGGAGCCAACCCTATTGCCAGATTCGCTGGGATGATGAATAAGCGCGTTGAGCAACTCGGCCTCAAAGATAGCCACTTCCTGACTCCGCACGGACTGGACCAGAACGGTCACTATTCAAGTGCCTACGATCTTGCCAGTTTGTCCTGGTACGCGCTGCACTTCCCTCTCTTCAACGAAGTTGTGAAGCAGGTAAGCTACGAAGCGCCCGGCCATCCATTGCTCAACACGAACGAAATGCTGACGCGTTACATGGGCACGGATGGCATCAAGACGGGCTGGACCGACGCGGGGGGCCTCTGCCTCGTGACATCGGCTACGCGCAATGGGCACAGACTCATTTCCGTTGTGCTGAACGCGCCTCGCTGGTATGTTGATAGCACTGCCCTGCTCGACTACGGCTTTGCCAGGCTTGCGGCGGCCCCCTCTGACGCATCGGCGGAAGTACTCGATGTTAGCAAGCGTGGTACTGCTGATTGGCTCCTCCAGAACGGTGCGCCACCGCCCCTGCTCCCTGCGCAGATGGCCCAGGGTGGTGGAGCCGCTGCCCAGGGGAAGGTGGGCAAGCCTGGTGCTCCCTCTGTGAAGCCCGCTTCTCCACCCAACGCCAGCACGCACAACTCTTTGCTTTCAGGCTCCAGCAGCACCCAGGAAGGCACGCCGTGGGCGCTGATGATCTCGGCCCTGATTGGCATCGTGATCTTCTATGCCCTGGCGATCCGGTTGTGGGGCGTCAATCTCGCTCGGCTTTTTGGCTCGGCGAGGCGGCGGGTGCCCGTTTCGTTGCCTGTTTCGGCGGCGAGAAAGAATACCCAGTTGCCCCGTCTGCTCTCCGCGCCAGCCACCCCCTCCCCGCGCCCCGGACCGGTGCTTCGTGCCCCTGCTCCTCGGACGCTGGGTGCCACTCCACTCACCGGGCGGCGCGAACCCAATCTGCTCATGAGCGCAGAGGCCCAATATGATCTGCATCTTAACCGCGCTGTAGAGCTTGCGTGGGAGGAGCGGCAAGGCTCCAGCATGTCCGAGTTCCTGATGGCGCTGCGCTCCTCCGGCAGTCTCGATGTGGCTGATGTGTCGTCCGACCACCAGTTGAACGCTACCGCTTTCCTGGCTCTGTCGCGGGCGCAACTGGCCGCCGGGCACCAGATAGATGCACACCGCACCCTGACGCATGGAATTCTCGTGCTGCCCCATGAACGTATACTGTGTATGGCTATCAAGCAGCTGGAGTCCAGCATGTGCGCCTAGCGAACACCTCTTGCATCATGTATCGTTAAAGCCGCTTCTGCCCCTGGGCGATGCGGCTTTCGCTTAGTTCAACGTGCTCTCCAACTCTCTATTTTCGCCTCAAATTCGCGGGCCAATCTATTGACTCAGCAGAACCCCCGTGCTATAATTCATATAGAACATATGTTTCCTAAAGGAGATTGGAATTATGCGCGGAAGGCAATTTATTCACGTGGTGCCCACGGCGCTGACACGTATCAGCGTCACTGGTGCGGCAGATGGTTACCTGGTGCGCAATGGTGACGAGTCGCCGGTGAAGGTGCGGCATGGGCGTCACGGCTTGCAGTGCGAGTGTGGGCGGCAGGACTGCGCACACATAGAGAGCCTCATGCTGTGCGGCTTC
>JBBSIK010000363.1:0-3901 GCA_038232115.1 Chloroflexia bacterium | reverse complement strand
TCGATAGGCGCTATCAACATACCTTTCCTCAATTACACGCGCCGCCTGGATGTTCGTCCCTCTGCTAACCTGGGCTACGCACGGTCGTTCCTGATTGGCCTGGGTTTCGGCGTGGGTTGGACGCCGTGCGTGGGCCCCACCCTGGGAGCCATCTTTACACTGGCCCTCAACGGCAAGGAATCCCAGGCTTTCCTCCCTTCACTGGCCTATTCACTTGGGCTGGGCATACCTTTCCTGCTGACCGCCATGGCCATGGGGCGGGTGTCCGCAGGCTTGAAAAAGCTCACCCGCCGCAGTTACTCGTTACGCCTGGGCAGCCGGACCATCATTGACCAGGTGAATATAATCTCGCTGGTGAGCGGCATACTCCTCATAGGCATGGGGTTGCTCGTCTTCACCAACTCTCTCACCATCCTGACTGCCCTTGCCCCCAACTGGGGGCTGTAAGTTGCAAGGTAAACCACTCCACGGCCAGGAGTCGGATTGTACTAGCACGGCCTTCGGCTCGCTACATCTGAGTGCTAATCCTGGCTCAAGTTCGCTACCCGATTATGAACGGACAATAGGGATTCAAGTTTTGTGACTGATGACATGAAACCGGGACGCAAGGTCTCTGAAGTATCAGGTGGCTTTGAGACCGAAGTACGGACTGCTGGACGCGGCGCTGACCAACAGACCCAGGAGGCAGATCCGCAGGGTCGCGTACCGGTACACAAGAATATTCCCGTCAAATGGCTGATCATCGGCGCTGCTATCCTGGTGGCAGGTGCGGCCACATGGTTCTGGACCCACATGAGTCCGTCTGTAGAGTATCTGGCGGCACCGGGTAATGGACATATTCACACTTCTGCCATCCTGTCTGCTCCAGGTTCACAGCAGCCGTCCCTGTGGCTGGGCACTCATGAAGGCCTATTCGTCAAAGCTTTGAGCGGAGAGGATAGCGCCCGTGGCTGGCGCAAAATGGCGGGGGCTTTGCGATCCACGGACGTGATGGCCTTGGGCGCTGCCAGGGCGGCGGGTAGCCCTATCTACGCTGCGGGCCATAACATAGGCGTGCAGCGCAGTGACGATGGCGGGGCTACGTGGCGCCAGTTGATGCCCGGCGCACCCGCGAGGGACGTACACGCCCTTGCGGTTGATCCAGAGAACTCCGGCCATGTGTATCTGTGGGCAGAGGTGATTGGCCTGCTGATTACCTCCAATGGAGGGGCCACCTGGGAGGCAGCCGAGGGCGCAAACTCTCTGAAGAACACCGTACAGGTTACTGGACTTATGGTGAGCCATCCCCCTGGTGTTCGTGATCCGGTGCTGTATGCGGGTTCCAATCTTGGGCTGTTCGTATCGCACGACAATGGCGCAAGCTGGTCATCGCCTGCTGGGCTTGCGGCTGAACAACCCATCTACTCGCTGCTTGCTGTGGATAAGCCCGGACAGCAGAACCTGTACGTAGGCACGGCTACCAGCATCCTGCACAGCGCCGATGGCGGCCGGCGTTGGGAGGAGCTAAAGGGCGCGGCACAACTGGGCGGCGTGCCTGGCCTCGCCTACGACACAAGCGCCGGTCAATCCGAGCGGCTGCTGGCTGTGAATGCGGGCGGTGAAATATACCAGAGCAATAACTCCGGTGTAACCTGGAGCCTTGTTCCTTGAGGTCAGCCTCGCCAGGCAGTGCCGGTCTTCACCGAGCAGGGTTCGCGGGGTGTCAATTAGCATCAAGGATTGAATGCCCCAATTGTCGAACTGAGCAGCCACGCACCAATGGCCGCCAGGAGCCAGGCAGCCAATACGTATGTCACTGCTACCTTCCAACTGTAGTTGCGCTTTAGCCGCCTTAGCAAGCCGAATGGGGCCAGGGACACCGCCAACATACACGCGATAGAGGCGCTCTCCAGGCCCTTTGCTTGCATAGCTGCCAGCAGTGGTCCATCTGTCCCGGGAATAAGTAGCGATATGCTGCCCAAGAGCGGCCCCCAGATGTAAGACTGGGGCGCCTGGAATGCTCCCCCAAGCAGTGAATAGATGCGCGGCGATAAGCCAATTACTGCGGCTCCAAGTACAACTCCAAGGATCGCCGTGTTGTTGGTTGCATCGAAACGTGCCGAGAAAGTACGCCACCATTGCTTGTGCAAAGCATTGCCTGGGATTTCGTTGCTTGCTTGCAGGCTGCATGGTGCAACTTCGCGGTTCTTTACTTTCGGAACGAGAGTTGGCACAACCGCCGCCAATACCGCCGAGATACTGAGTGTCATACCGACACGCAGCAAGGAGAGGGACCAACTGAGTGCCCCGGTCATAATCAGGGCGAGCCAGGTGGTGGATGTGGAAATTAACTCCAGCCACAGAAGCAATCTGAACGGTAGGTTTCCTTGAGAGAATATTCCCTCCATTAGGGGCGACCACAAGGTCTGGGGCAACTCGCCGCTATCTTTGCTACCTAGTGCGTCACCGGACGGCACATGGGATGCATCGGACGCGGAGAAGGTAGCAGTTGGCAGCCTCACTAGCCTTCGCAGTATGACCTCCGCCGTGGTGCCGAGTATAAGCGCGAGCAAGTATGCCGGACCGAACCACAAGGCATAATCTCGCAGCTTGATAAGGGCGACAGGTATATCCACGTCAGGTGGTACTCATAGGCAGTAGACTAGCGCCAAGCTAGATAGCCGCTTTCCGGGTTCGCGCTCAACCATATGCTCTGGTAGGAAACCGTCCATCCTGAGAACGCTGACTCGCCCTTCGTATACTCTGCATATCCATCATGCTTTCTACATTGTGCTTTCGTAAGCTCCGGGACGATGCCGCTTTGCCTCTGTGATTTGCCTCTGTGAAACCGCGCATATACCTTACACTTGAACCCTGCCAACCACTCAGTGCTAATCACCGCCTGCGCCTAGTCCGGCCCACAGCTAACAGCACACGAAAGCAAACTGCGCTGGTATCATCTCGGCGGCAAGACAACCTCCTTCTGCAGGAGCTTATGGCACATCTTCCGGCCCTTTGTCTACGAGAGCCTGATATGCTGCACGCACTTTGTCATAGTTGAACTCCTCGAATGGTAGAACCCTTCCCCAGGCAGCCAGCACCAGCGGCGCCTGTAGTTCCGGATACGGAGTTATAACGAGCTTCACCTTGCCGTACTTGGCTGGAGGCAAACTACTATACGCGTCACGAAGGTCTTGTAGCACCTTGTCGGAGAGGCCGGGCTTATAGTAGAGCACAATCGCGCCGTGCTCCAGGCTATGGACGAGCGTGCCTTCGGCTATCTCTTTATCCGAGAAGCCATATGAGGCAGTACTCCCGTAATGAGTGCCGGACGATGGCGGTGCTGACTTATATACGATGGCGGTTCCCTCCGCTACATGGTCCTTGCCTTCTTCCGGCACTGCCGTTCCAGGCAGAAGTGTGCCCGACGAAGCACTAGTAGTAGGTTGGCTTGCAATGGCCGTCAGGCTACTATTGACTCCTGCGCTGCCATTGCCGGCTACATTTGCAGTAGCAAGAGGGACCGTGCTGATATTGGCCGCTGGTTTTGTGCCACTGGACTGCAACAAGATAAGTACAAGCGCAATGCCGGCGATCAGAACACCGATCAGCCCGCCAATGATCAGGGGAAAGGGATCCCGCCTTACGGGTGCTGCTGTATGGGGGACACCAACCGAATTTGGCCTACTCACACGTGCGCTAGCCGGGGGTCTACGCGTTGGCGGGCGGTTTTTGGGGGTTTGCTGTTCACTCACGTAAGTTGTATACCTCTCTCAACTTTATCAAAGCCGGCTCAAATGTAGTAAGGGACCGTCGACAAAAAAGCTAGCCACTGATCATGGTATACTCCAGTCAGCAGATGCTGGAGGTATGCTGATGGAACTAACCGACTCGCTCAAGACGATGTTGATCGCAACCGCTA
>JBBSIK010000362.1:0-3901 GCA_038232115.1 Chloroflexia bacterium | reverse complement strand
CCATCTCCTGGGCGATAAACTCGTTCACCGTGATGCCAAGGTCAACGTGGGGCATTAACTCGCGCTCAAGCCGCAGCCACGCCTTGCGCCGCAGCCTCACCCACCTGTTATCCAAGTCGGGGAACAGTTCGTTGGCATCATATACCAATCTGGCGTTGTTGACCTGGGCAGCGCGGTAGGCAACCAGCAGGTTGTTTAGATCGGCGGCATGGTAGATACCGGCTCTTGCCTCAATCGCACTCGGCAGAGCGCGCATGGTGAAAGTGTGGTTCATCGTGAGCACGCTCCAAAACGCCGCTACCTGGCTGCCCCTGGCGACCCCCATCAGACGGTACAGCCACCGGAAGCGGCGATCACGGCCCTTCACCGCCACCCACTTAGCAGGTATCCCCTCAACCTCGCCGTGCCGATCTTCCGTGTCGAGGGAGCGCAGGAGCAGATGTACATCGTAACCGGCCTCACGCAGGCTGTGTGCCTCCTGCACCAACCGTCTTGAGACCCTTACATCGTTCTGATAGATCATCAGCACTCTTTTCTTGGACACGGCTAGCGCCTCACCACTTCATGATATAGTTCAGCCAGCCGGCCTGCCACACTCGGCTGTCCATATCTTTCTTCAGCTATCCTCCGTAAATGTGCCCCTGGGTACGCGCTGCGTCTTGTCAGGACCGTTGTTATACCCTCAACTAGCGCCTTCGCGTTGCCAGGCTCAACCAATACGCCAAGATCAGGTGTGACTATGTCCTCCGGCCCGCCGCTTCGGGTCGCCACCACAGGTATTCCTGATGCTAGAGCTTCTATCAGTACCACCCCGAACGTCTCAGCCAGCGACGGCAGCACAAACAGGTCGCTGTCGCGCATCAGCCGCGCGAGGTCTTTGTGAGGCAGGCTGCCATGGAAGCGACACAGTCCGGCCACACCCAGTGCGCTCGCTAGGGCTTCATATTCACTCCTGTGGATACCATCACCGACGAGGTCCAGACTCACATCAATGTCACTTTGCTTGAGCATCTGCACCGCTCTGATCAGGTAGTTCACACCCTTTCTACTCGTCTCCATCTCGCCCGCGAACAGCAGGCGATGTTGGCTGCTCCCTGTCGAAGCTGGTGCAGCTTTCTCGTGTGGCTTGAACAGTTCAGTGTTGACCACATTGGGTATTACGCCTATCCTCCGGCGGAGAGGCGGATAAGCAGTTATCTGGTCGCGCAGGGTTCTGCTCACGGCGATCACTTTGGTGGCCGAGCATATAGCAAGGCGAGTGGCAAACGCGGCGGGGGGGTGTCGCAACAAGAGTGAGAAGGGGCTTGTATGTTCGGTGAGCACGAGCGGCGAGCGCCAGATGGCCTTGATAACTGCACCGGCCAGGCCCGCAGGCAAGGCCACATGAGCATGCACTACGTCTGGGTGCATACCCCGTTGCGCGAGACGCCGGTAAGCCCACACGGCCCAAACGGTATACAGGAACGGCCACGCTATGGGCACGCGCGGCATCAATACGCGACACACACAAACATGCTCCTCACCCAGCATCCTTAAGCCCTTGCTGCCGCGCAGCCATTCACCGATGGGAGCGCGGTCCACAAACAGCACTATGACATCTACATCCTGGCGGGTAGCAAGGGCGCGTGCCTGCTCTTGAATAAAGATGCCGCCCGTAGGCTGTCTGGCAGTTGGATACCAGGAGGGCAAAATCAGTACTCTGAGGGGCTGTGAATCGGGCACGTCAGGAACTCTTCCTCGAATCGAGATACCGGCTGTAGCATCGCCCCTCTACCTCCCAACAATACACCCGCTCGACCGCTGCTCTACCGTTGCCACCCAACGTCGGCATCTGCTCAGGGTTGTCGAGGAGAGAGGCGATTTTGAGGGCAAGATCATCCTCCGAACCGGCCTGGAAGGTAAATCCCGACGCCGTCTGCTTCACAATGCGGCCCAGAGGCCCCACGTCCGAAACGACACATGGCACACCGGCGGCCATGTACTGGAATAGTTTGTTGGGTATAGTGGTCCTAATTTGCATGGTATTCACGTGTGGTATGATACCGATACTCGACTGCTTTATCCAACGCATCGCCTGACGGTGTGGCACAAAGCCGTGCAGACCAACCACGTCCTGGATGCCCATCTCAGCACATAAGGCCGCGAGCCTGGACAGCTCGCCGGGCGGCGCGCCAACCAGAGCCACTTGAAATCCTGATAGCCCCCGCTTCATAAGTAACGGAACCGCTTCCAGCAGCGTCTCTATCCCACGGTACGGCCCGAAGCCGCCCACATAGGTGAGCAACGGTATGCCCTCTTTGATAGGCAACTCTACCTGCTCTATCGCATCGAAATCGGAGAGCACCTCTACATTATGCACCACCGTTATGCCCGAAGGGTCAAGACCATAGCGCCTGACTAGAAAAGCCTTTGCCTCCTCGACCACGACAAATATGCGATCGCACCGAGGAAGATACCTTTTTTCAGCCCGCCTGGCACGAGGCACCAGCAGCGATAGGTAAGCCCGCGCTCGGCTGCGCCGGCTGCCGAAGCGCACCAATGTGTCGTATATCTGCTCGGTCATGTTCTCATACATGTCGCAGATGACCCTCACCTGTTGGTGGTTGGACTCGGCCAAACAGCGGAAAGCGACGGGCAAGGACGCGGTATCTTTCACCCAGATTAGGTCATACGCTTGCGTGCGGAGCAGACCGGTCAGGTAGTGGGCGAACGCGCGAGTGCCGAACAGCGGCGCGCCTGAGAGGAGATACACGATGCGAGCGGGGAGCGTTGATGGCGGCTGTGCGGGAAACTCGCGCAAATGCACTCGCTTACTCACATCGCGCCCCATCTCTTCGGCGACGTTGGTGGGTCCGATGCCATTCTGGGGGATGAGAACATCGCATTCCCAGCCGCCGTCGAGCATGGTCATAAGTACCTTGGACATTCTGTTGAGGAACGGGCCGCCTTCGTATCTAATGACCAACACTCTAGGCATGGCCAACGACTCGCTTTTTTCCAAGTACAAACCTCATGTAAAGGCCATTTGAAATGGAGTGTACCACATAGGAAAGTAGATAAGCCATCGCCAGCCCATAGGCCCCCTGGCCTATAAACAGATAAACAAAAAGCAAAAATGAGAGTGCCCACAGAAAGTTGAGCCAGAACCCATGCCACATCTTGTCGGTGCTGACAATGGCGAAACCGATTACCGCTGCCGTCGAGGAAAGTATCGTTGTCAAGGTGACGAGAGCCAGGACCATAGAACCCTGAGCGAAGTCACGTCCGTAAGCGGACATTATGAGCGGAGCCAGCAGAATGACGGGCAACGCTACGGCCAGGCTTAGAAGAAAGGTGGCGGCAAGATTGGCACGCAACACCTTTCTATAGCCGACGGCCTGCTGCTCGCCATGTAAGTTCGACAAAACGGGCACTATTACCTGCCCTAGCACCCCCGGCAAAAACAAGATCGCGGTGCTCCATTGGTTTGCGGCGCTGAACAAGCCAAGCTCGGCATAGCCGTTAGGCTGGTTCACAAGCGCCGTATCCCCGATCCACACGACCGGAGTGTAGAGAATACTCGATAAGAGCGCGGGCAACGAAAAGCTCCATAGAATGCGCCATTCCGAATGCGAGCCGCGATAAGTCGCGGAGAGCCTTGCCAGTGTACACTGCCTATGGATAGCGATCTCGTTGAACCAGCAGCCTGCGATTGCCGTCACAACGAGCGCCCCCACAGCACCCATTAATCCGAAGAGCCATACTCCAACCACGGCCACAGGGAAGCTGAGTAAGCCTCGGAATAGATTGATACGCGCTATCGTTCTGAAGGCCTCAAACCCTGATAGCGCCCCGGTCTGAGTGCCACTTATAGCATTGAAGAAGAGCAGAACACAGCCCAGGCGCAGTTCGGGGGTGAGTT
>JBBSIK010000361.1:0-3933 GCA_038232115.1 Chloroflexia bacterium | reverse complement strand
TCGACGTAAACGCCATCCCTGTGCTCAAGTCTCTCACTCACCTGCCCGTGATCGCTGACACGAGCCACGGCACCGGCAGATGGGACCTGGTTACGCCGGTGTCGTTGGGCGCTGTGGCGGCGGGGGCCGACGGGCTGATACTGGAGGTACACAGCCACCCTGAGCAGGCAAAATCGGACGGGGGCCAGTCGCTGCGCCCTGACAAGTGCGCGAAGTTGCTGGAAGACCTCAAGCGGGTGGCGACGGCTGTGGGCCGTGGAGTGGACCTGGTCGAGAGGCTGGAGGACCCGGCTCTATCGGGCGCACCTGGCAGGGCGAAGGTCCATGCAGCTTAGAGAGGCTACTGTATCTATAGTGGGTCTGGGGCTGATGGGCGGCTCGCTGGCACTTGCCTTGCGCGACAAGTGCGGGCGGCTGGTCGGCGTAGCACGACGCGCCGAGATAGCTGAACTTGCGCTTCGCAACCGGGTGGTGGATAGCGCAGGCTGTGATATGCAGGCAGGCGTTGCGGGTGCGGATATTGTGGTGCTGGCAACTCCTGTGCGGCATATCCTGGCCTCCATCCCCGAAGTGGCAACCCACATGCGTCCAGGCGCGCTCCTCATGGACATGGGCAGCACGAAGGCCCGCGTGGTCGCGGCGTTGGACCGCATTCCTCCATGTATGGCAGCAGTGGGCGGGCACCCGATGTGCGGCAAGGAGGTCGGCGGGCTGGAGAGCGCCGATGCCTGCCTCTTCATCGGCGCTACCTTCGTGCTCACGCCCACCGCTCGCACGACTGGCGAAGCGTTGCTGCTTGCCCACGAACTTGCCGAGGCCACGGGAGCGCGCCCCCTCGTGATGGAAGCCGAAGCCCACGATAGCGCGGCTGCCCTGATAAGCCATCTCCCCTATCTACTCGCAAGTTCGCTGGTGCAGGCTGAGGCCCGCGCCCAGGATCATGCGGCGGATATGCTGGCAGCGAGCGGCTTCAGGGACACCAGTCGTCTAGCCGCCAGCCAGGTAGACATGATGCTGGATACGCTGCTCACCAATCGGCAATCAGTGGGGGCGGCGCTCGATCTATTTGAGCAAGAGATAGCGCGAGCCAGGGGCCTGCTGAACGATCCGGAAGGCTTAAAGAGTTGGATGGAAGCGGCGCAAGCCAGGCGAAGGGGTATGTTTCAGTGAGGATAGCAACGACATCGAAGCCGGCACCAAACACGCTCAGGGTACAGGCTGCGCGTTCGGGTCTGGTGGGGCAAATAGAGGTGCCGGGCGACAAGTCTATCTCCCACAGGGCTGCCATCCTGGGCGCGATAGGCGACGGCGTCACACGCATTAGCAACTTCCTGCCAGCCAACGACTGCCTCGCCACCCTGGACGTAATACGCGGCCTCGGCATTGAGGTGGAGCATCAAGGTGAGTCTTTGCTGGTGCATGGGCAGGGTCTCGCGGGTCTCATGGAACCTGCACGTCCGTTAGAGTGCGGCGGGTCCGGCACCACGATGCGGCTGCTCGCCGGTTTGCTCGCGGGCCAGCCGTTCTACAGCGTGCTGGCGGGCAACGCTCAGTTGAGTCGCAGGCCGATGGACCGCGTGGCCGTGCCCCTGCGTGGAATGGGCGCAACCATACTGGGTAGGGAGGTCGGCAGATATGCCCCGCTCTCGATAGTGGGTGGTAATCTGCAAGGTATGAGGTATGAGATGCCGGTGGCAAGTGCGCAGGTCAAGTCGGCGCTGCTGCTGGCGGGCCTCTTCGCGGAAGGCGCTATCACGATAGTTGAGCTTGCGCCCAGCCGTGACCACACCGAGCGTATGCTGGCGGCGATGGGCGCGAGCCTGACCGTCGAGCACGGCGCGGTGGAGGTCCAGCCTGCGGTGCGCCTGAATCCCTTAGATGTGCGAGTGCCAGGCGACATCTCGTCCGCCGCCTTCATGCTTGCCGCAGCCGCCCTTGTGCCTGGCTCCTGCATAACGGTGCCGGGCGTGGGGGTGAACCCCGGCAGGGTGGGCATCCTTCGTGCGCTGGAGCGGATGGGGGCTGGCTTGCGCCTCTACGACGAGCGGCTGGACAATGGCGAGCCGGTTGCGTGCCTCGGATTGAGGCACGGACCCTTGCGTGGCATTTATATCTCGCCGGAAGAAGTACCGGGCATGATAGATGAGCTACCCCTGCTTGCCGTAATAGCCACGCAGGCGGAGGGCGCGACCGAGGTGCGTGGCGCTGCCGAACTACGGGTCAAGGAGACCGACCGCATAGCGACCACCGTGAGTGAACTGCGGCGCATGGGTGCGCATATCGAGGCGCTGCCGGATGGTTTCATCGTTGAGGGGCCCGTGCAACTACATGCCGCTTACGTGAGCAGCCACGGCGACCATCGCCTCGCCATGGCTCTTGCGGTAGCAGCCCTGGCCGCTGACGGTGAGACGACGATAGAGGATACCGCCTGCATAGACGACAGCTTTCCCGGCTTTGAAAAGGCACTGTGGACGCTGCTGGGGGAGGCTTAGACATGTCCAGAGCGACACCAATCGCCGGGGATGGCATGTCAGCGGCGATCGGGACCACCAGGCTCCTCGGTCTGATTGGCTCTCCCGTGGAGCACAGCCTGTCCCCTGCTATGCACAATGCAGCGTTTAGAGAGTGCGGACTCGATTGTCGTTACACGCTCCTGCCTACCACATCCGAGGAGTTCCCACAGCGGATTCTTAGCTGCATCGAGCAGGGGTTCGCGGGCTGGAACGTGACCGTGCCGCACAAGGAGCGCATGTTGAGCTACCTCGATAGCTGGAGCGATGAAGTGCGGGCAACAGGAGCGTGCAACACGGTGCGCGTCGAAGATGGCAGGCTCACGGGCTTCAACACCGACCCTGTCGGCTTTATACGGGGGCTTAAAGAGGCGGGTGGTGTAGAAGCCGGTTCACATGCGGTATTGCTAGGCGCGGGTGGCGCGGCGCGCGCGGTGGCCTGGGCGCTCTCGCGTGGCGGGCACAGCGTACACATCTTATCCCGCAAGCCGCAACAGGCAGCGATACTTGCCGAAGGAATGGAGCCATATTCTTGCGCTCCTATGGCACACGGCAATTTGGACAGGATAATATTAGAGGAGGTCCTCCATGATGCAAGCCTGCTGGTAAATTGCACCCCTGCCGGTATGTGGCCACACACAGAGGAGAGTCCTTTGCCCCAGGACGTGCAACTCCTCAAGCACCTGCTAATATACGACCTGGTCTACAGGCCGAGGCCAACCAGGCTGCTTGTGAACGCGAAAAGGGAAGGGTGTCGCACACAGGATGGACTGGCTATGCTGGTACACCAGGGGGCCGCAGCCTTTGAACTGTGGACTGGCAGGCAAGCGCCGGTTGCCACTATGCGGCAGGCTTGTCTAGATGTATTGAGTGGCAAAGTGACAGAAAGTAGAGAGACCAAATATGTTACATAGATTTCTTACCGGCGGCGAGTCCCACGGGCCTTGTCTGACCGTAATAGTAGAGGGCTTTCCCGCCGGGCTGCCCTTGCCCGCCGAGGAGATCAACCACGACCTTGCTCGCAGGCAGGGCGGTTACGGTCGCAGTGGCCGCCAGCGCATCGAGCATGACGAGGTGCAGTTCCTGGGCGGGGTTGAGGGTGGCGTCAGCACGGGGGGACCTATCGTCATGCAGATAGCCAACCGCGATTACGCCAACTTCACCAAGAAAGAGCACCCGCGCCTGACCTCGCCGAGGCCGGGCCACGCCGACCTGGTGGGGGCAATAAAGTATGGCTACAGCGATATGCGCACGGCTCTGGAGCGTTCCAGCGCACGAGAGACGGCTGCGCGCACGGCTGCGGGGGCTGTAGCCAAGCAGTTACTGGTCCAGTTTGGTGTACAGGTGGGCAGCATCGTCACCGAGATCGGCGGGGCAGCGGCTACGGGCATAGACCTGTCGGCCCCGGAGAGATTGTTGGAAG
>JBBSIK010000360.1:0-3934 GCA_038232115.1 Chloroflexia bacterium | reverse complement strand
TCGATGATCTCGGCGCCTGGATGATAGAGCAGGGTTACTCGCGGGAGGAAGTAGCGAAGATTATCTCTGTTGGCAGGCTACCCAGCGGTATGATCTACTTTCGGGATGAGACGGAGCAGGTGACCTGATTGCCGGGACGGAGACAGGCTTGTTGCTAAGATTCTGACGAAAAGCTACAACGGTCCAGATAACTAGCGTCCCTGTGCATAATCAAGAGCCACTTTGACAGGAGTGTCGAAGTACCATATAACTATGATTATACTGCGCCTCGGAGTATAGTTTAGGTGATCGAGTCAAGATTTCACTCTGGTGATGGTCCGACTTCAGCACCCCTCCTGTGGAGGATCTTTCCTAGTTATCCTGCGCCTCGCCCCTTGAATCGCTAGTTATCCTGCGCGTTGAAGCTTTTCGTCAGAAAGCTAAGTACAGGCCAGATTGTTCCACATGAACAAGGGGGATCCCAGCTACGCGTACCGTGGATAAGAGAACAAGCGCTCAGCCCTCGCGCGGTGCCGACCAGCCGAACAGTGTAGCCGGTCCCCGCACCGGAACCGCCCACCGCACCGCGTTCGCCAGCACGCGCCTCACCTCCGGGTTAAAGTATGTCGGAAACGACTCGTGCCCTGGGCGGAAGTAGAATATCTTTCCCCGCCCACGCGTATAACAGAAGCCGCTGCGAAACACCTCGCCGCCTGTGAACCAGCTCACAAACACCAGGGCCTCGGGCGCCGGAATATCGAAACGCTCTCCATACATCTCCTCCGGGCCCAACTCAATACACTCCCCAAGTCCCTCGGCAATAGGGTGGCCAGGCTCTACAACCCATATTCGCTCGTGATCCTCCCCCTCACGCCACTTCAGCTCACAACTGGTGCCCACCAGTCCCTTGAATATCTTGGAGTAGTGCCCTGAATGCAGCACGATCAAGCCCATGCCATCCAAAACCCGCTGTCGCACTCGTGCTGCCAGCTCGTCAGCTACGTCGTCGTGCGCCAGGTGCGCCCACCATAGCAGCACATCGGTGCTCTCCAGGACGGCCGGCGGCAATCCTTGCTCGGGCTCGTCAAGAGTCGCTGTCCTCACCGTCAGGTCAGCGTGCTCCCGCAGGCCACCGGCAATCGCCCCATGAATGCCCTCCGGGTATATTTTGTGCGCGGGATGCGAAGGGTCCTTTTCATGGCGGAATTCGTTCCAGACCGTAATGTTAATTGTCGTGCTCATGCTGTCCATCCTTTCTTGCGAAGCTATTTATGCGAAGAATATTCCACTGAATGCTAGCGGTCCCGTCCCACCCGAATCGACTTTCCCGTAGTTGCTGCTTCAATCGCTGCATACATCAGTGTAATGCTGCCCAGGTTGTCGCGACCGGAGCTTTCAGGCTGCTCGCCCGTAGCCACGGCCCGCGCAAAGGCCCGGAGGCTGCCGGCGCGATCTATCTGTGGGAGCGTAGGTAGCTCTAGACGCCGCGCGCGCTTGCCCAGCGGTCGTACGGTTACGCGATCCACGCTCGCCCCCCGGTTATCCCTGCTGGTCCAGGCGATCTCGCCACCGGCGCACTCTATGCGCCACTCGCCGGCCCAGGCGGTCTGTGTCCCTGGGCTGACCCAGCTTCCCCGGTAGCTCACGACAGCGCCGCCATCGAAGCGGAGGGTCGCGAAAGCTGCCGCCGGCTCATGGAAGTTGCTCCACGGTGGGTTCCACGCGTGACACATGACCTCGACCGGCTCCTGGCGCAGAACCGTGCGCATCAAGTCGTAATGGTGAATCGCCATGTCGGCCAGGAGTGGCTGGCGCAGAGCATAATGGCGATTGCCCTCGCGTTCCGCGTCGTTTGCGTAGCGCCGAAAGTCAATCGTAACGGAGCCGATATCGCCCAGGCTGCCTGAGTGTACCAGGTCGCGTACAGCCTGCACGGCAGGGAAGAAGCGATAGTTCTGGCTGATCATGAGCACGCGATCGCGCTCGGCGGCGAGCTCAACCACCTGTCGCGCCTCTGCCAGTGAAGGAGAGAAGGGCTTTTCTAGCAGCACATGTTTGCCGGCGCGGAGTGCCTCAAGGGCTAACGGCACGTGCCCAGGCAGGTTCGCCGTGATAAGCACGGCCTCGGCATCAACTGCTGCGAGCGCCGCGGTGAGGCTATCGAAGTAACTCTCGGTTGGCAGGTCAAGCTCCTTGCGCGCCAATGCCAACGAGGCCGGGCCGGCGTCCACACAGGCCAGGAGTGCCACCTCATCGTCGCGCTGTAGCACTGACTTTGCCCAGTCCCGCCCCCAGCCACCCATGCCCGCCTGGATAATCCGTAACATGCTAGCATTCTCCTTACAGTTGCCTGCCCCACTTCCCGCCGGTCTCTACGCCACGCCTGGCTAAACTATCAAGTAGTGCCTGCTGCAACTTCTCCCGTACACCTGCTTGTTGCCGGTCCTGAAGTCTGTGCCCGCAGGTGACGCCGCTTCCGCAACCCATCTCCCAGGAAACGAGGTTCTACAGTTGTACTTGCTCTGTTTGCTGCGTTACTATGGACTTAATCACCTCGATATGGTGAAAGGCTCGTCCGCAAAGCAAGTACAGAAGATAAGCGGTGCTGCTGCCGGCGAGCCGGATAACCGCAGGCAGGTAGAGTGTAACGGCGAGCACAAACAGTACGAGCACTAAACACAGCAGGCTTATGCCTAGCCGGCTGACGGCTATCAGGAACGAATTCTTGATTACGCTGTGCCAGTTGCCTTCGTAATTGACCATGACCGGGAACAAGAAGACGGACGTGAGAGCGTAGCATATAAGGGCCAGCAGCAGCACCAGAAAGAGCGGGATCTCTATCCATGGATCTGCGCTGGTAATAAGGCAGTAATCCAATGTCATGATAACGCCCCCACTGTCCATAAAAACCCTATCCACAATCTCTGGAAAAAGCTCGCTCTCAAATGGCGAACGAAAGGCTCGACAGTGGCGGTATCGGAGTTTCTTATCCACTCGCGCACCACGCCGAACATAGCCGCCGTGGCGGGAAAGATCGTCACCACAGGTAGACATGCTACCAGCCAGATCAAGTTGAGCACGATCAAGCTGACGCGGGAGTGTCATAAGCATCCAGGTGCGGTGTCAAAGAGCTTCACGCCAGGAATTGGGGAGGAGTACAGAGACCACTACGCAATCAGGCAGCACCTGACAACCGCATTGATTGCTATAGGACAGCGTTACCCTATGCCTGGGTGCGCTGGAACACTACTATTATTACGCGGCTATTCTATCATTACGCGCCGCAGATGGGAAGCCTATTGCCCGGGCGCACGATCGACTTGGTCACAAAGTGAGAGTTCCACACGGACAGATCTGCACCAAAAGGTTGACCCTCTTAGCGCCGAGTTTTCTATTAGTCATGAACCGGTGGGGCTTCCAACGAGAGCTATCTGTACGACGCACAGCCCACTCGTGTGCGCAGGAGCATAGTGTGGCTGGCGAAGACCTTTACATAGGAGGAGTGTATGAGATAGACGGCTGTGTTGCAACAACTGGAGCGAGTTCGAACGAAGGCGTGCTGATATCAAAGAGGAGCAAAGGGTTAGGCGGCCAAACCAAATGCCGTGTTGACGAACCGCACTTGGCTTCCGATGTCTCCCCTGATTGTGCCCTTTACCTGCCCTTTGCGTAGTTGATGCATCGCCTCGTATCCTTGAATTGTTCGCCATGCTGTGTCAGGCGACCCGAACCCCATGCCTGGGTTCACTCGTCGTTTGATAAAGCGGTGATCCTGGTCGACAAGGTTATTCAAATACTTGATTGGCCGTAGCTCGCAGTCGGGCGACAGAGTACCATTCTTCTTGAGCTTGCTGACGGCTTTTGGATAAGACGGGTTGCGGTCCACGTTGATTACCCGTGGGGCGATGGTGTGTTTCGCACGCAGTGCCTTGCGGAAGAACCGTTTGGCTGAATT
>JBBSIK010000359.1:0-3937 GCA_038232115.1 Chloroflexia bacterium | reverse complement strand
CGCCCGCCTTCCACGTGCAAAATCGGCTTTACGTTGAGGAGGCCGCCAAGTAATGCCTGCGCGCCGCCTATGCGCCCACCCTTCGCCAGGTATTCCAGCGTGTCTACCAACACCAGCAGCTTGGTTCGTGGCTTCATCCACTCGACCATCTCCACTATCTCGTCGTGCCCCTTGCCCTCGCCTGCTGCTCTAGCGGCGTCTATGACCATGAAGCCTTCGCACATATAGACCGATAGGCTGTCAATGACGCTTATCTTCTTGCCCGCGCCCGCGCTCAATCTTTCCGCCGCCTGGGTAGCCGTGCTGTAGGTGCCGCTCAGACCGGAGGAAAGATGGATCGAGATGACGCTATCTACATCAGGGTCGGCCAGCAGCTTCTTATACGTCTCCTCGAAGTCGCCCAGGGTGGGTTGCGAGGTGGTCGGCAGGGTTTTGGCTGCTTTGAGGCGAGCGAAGAACTCTTTCTGCGTCAGGTCAATACCGTCGCGGAAGACCTCCGTGCCGAACACTACCTGTAGAGGCACTACCGTGATGTTGTGCTTCTCCACCTCGTCTTTGGGTACACCCGCCGTGCTGTCGGTTACAAAAGCTATCCTGCCCATGCGCTACTCCCTTGTAGTTGTCAGTTTTGGGTTTCTGTTGGGTCTCTAGTGTAGCATTATACCCGCTTGATGCAAGAGGACGATAGGCGATAGTAGAAGACGAAACGCAAAGACGCAAAGAACATGCAAAGATTATGATAAAAGTTACGCTCTACCTACAACTACTCTTAACTTTCAGCTATCGAAGCAGCAAAGCGACCGCGAATGCCAGTAGGCCGATGAGGGCCAGCACCATGCCGAGGGTGGCGAGTGCGGAAGCGTTTGCTACTCGTCTGCCGTGGCGATGGTGCGCTTCTATACCTTTGGCGAACCTGCTGCTAGAGTCGTCGCCCGGTGGAGCGAGCTTTATCACGTGGCGATACCACCAGGCGCGAGAGCAGTAGCTGTACTCGCCTATCTCGCTGGCGCGTATAGTGCGGAGGGGTTCTTTAGAGGCGGGGCGGCGCACAGGTTAGCTTATGCCGCCTGATTTGGTGTATATGTCCGCATCTGAAGGCTCGGTCGGTTCCACGGCGATTGCTACCTTGCCCAGGCCAGCGTTTGCAAGAGCCTGGGTCAATTGGCGCTGTTGCAGGGCGAAGGTAATATCGCCCCTGGTGCGCTCCAACACGCCGCGCACCATGTCGGTGGTGCGGCGCAGACCGTCGGTTATGGCGTCGGGGAAGTCCACGGTGACGAGGAGAGAGTATATATCCTCCATCGTATTCAGCACCTGTTCGCAGCGTTCGGCCTCGCCGTGCCTGATGCGGTCGAGCACGTAGCGGCGCATCTCCCCGGCAGCCTCGCCCAGGCCGTTCAGGTAAGCGGCAGGCTCCACTTTTAACTCTGTGGCGGTAGGTATTGTCGCCCGCGATATGACCGCGTAGACGATGCTGGCCTCCGCGTACTCCTTCTGCGCGTCCTGCACATAGCCTGTCCAGTATATGCCCGGCTGCGCGCCAATCAATTCGTCCCGCGTGGTGTTGATAAGATCGCCTGCCGCAGCCAGCAACTGCCGAGCGTTGTCCAACTCTCCCCTGTGCGAGGCCCGTATCGAGTGGGCGCAGTTGCGTATTGTTGCCCGGCTGTTGGAGAGCGCCCGCTCTCGCGCCACATTCTTCGCCTCAAGCACCCTCATGATCTCTTCCCCTATCGCTTCGATGCGGTTATCCATGCGTGCCCCTTCGGGATTGCTTAATTTTTAATTACGGAAATTACGTGTGCTGAGCTAGGCACTTCATCGTGTGCGCGTTGTCTGTGCAGGCTGCTAGCAGCCCGCAGCCCATCCCTACTTATCGTTGCGGCCTGCTATAGCAAAGAAGGCGAACATGCCTGCTAATATAGTAAGGCCTAAGATTAGATTGAGAAATGAAAAAATGAGAGCTACACAGACAGCGTGCCCAACGTATATTCCATCTTGAGATATCTTATGAGCCGCGCATCTGTATTGCGGTCCAACAATCTATAGCTTGTACGATGCGTACCACCACAAGAGGATGAAGGATGAGCCAAGCAGTATGTAAGTACAAAGGTATACCAATATGGCGGTGAGACGATCAGGGGCACTCCTCTGTAGGTTCTCTGCAAGGAGCGCAGTGGAAAATGGCACTATAGTAACGCCAAGCAAGAGAAACCTATTAAGCACAAAGAGGACATTATTCGTGCGTCTGAGATAGGTAAACATCCGGTGATGTTGCATCCACACGATGAGGATAGTTACAGAGCGATAGTGAAGGCAAGATACAATGGACACTGTGCAAGCAGTGGTTGGAACAAGGGCGTTGCCGGCGGCAAGTCCCTTGCACATGAATATCCAATACCAGTAGCGTAAGTGCGATGGAGAACACCCCATCACTAAACGCCTCGACACGTCCCGTTTCCTTCGTTTCACTGGTTTCTGGGGTCAGCGGTGGATGCATGGCTGCTATCTTTCTCCCATGTGGGCGACCGTAGCGGCTCCTCTCGAATTTGATTAAGAATTAAGCATGTCAGTTATTGGACATTCCTCCTGGCCCCATATTTGGTCCGGGGCCTGGGCCTTTGACGGCGGTTTCCCAGCCGACCTGGAGGACGCGCTCAATACCGTCGGATTGGGTGAATGCCTGGCGTAGTCCCGTAGAGCGGCCCACAGTCTCTATCATGCAGACGTAGCGATAGAAAGCGCCGGGCGACGTGGAGTCGGGGCGGTCGTTGTAGATGGTAGACTGGTATAGCTGGGCCACTTCCCATATGTGCCGCCATAGCCCTTCATCGGCGCTCACTATGGGCAGGCCCATACCTTCAAGCTCGGCGCGGCTGGCCGTATAGAGGGGCGAGTGGAAGCCACCGTTAAAGAGGTCTACTATTCTGCCTGCTTTGTCTTCGTCATCGGCGGGCATGTGCATAGCCAGCGCCTTACGTGTGAGGTCGCGGTTGAGCATGTCCGATTGCCGTATGTGCCCTATGACGAGGGGGTGGACGAAGTTGTAGATGGTGAGGTCGGAAGCAGACGAGCGACCTTCGTCGGGCAGGGTGTCGTGGAGCAGGCTACGCACCTCGCTCCATGTAACAGGCAACGTCTGGCCGTGTTCGTCGTGCGGCAGGAGCATATGCTTGTGGGGCGATTCCACACCGCCAAGCTCCGAGAGCGGACCCATGACTATCTCATCCGCGCCCAGAGCGAGTAGTGCCGCCGCGCCATGCACCCGCGTGCCCACGATAAGGCCCAGGTGGTCGCAGTAGTCGCGCAGCAAGTTGAGTACCCGCCACACAGCCTCCGAGATACCGCCCCTGGCATATAGCAGCAAATCAATGCGCGGCCGGTGGCCCCACGCCTGTAGCTTGTCATAAAGCTGGAGAATGGCATCGTCAGCGACCATCGCGCTGTCATGCAAAACATACGCGACCACAGAGGAGTTGCGGGCCTTCTCTATAGCGGTGAGGTGGCCGTTGCGCTGTTGTACAGTGTCTAGCATATTTGTTAGTTGTTAGTTGCTAGTTGTTAGTGGCTCGTGCTTTCTACTGACAACTAGCAACTAACAACTAACAACTGCCGCTACGCAGTAGCGGCTTGCCTGCGGTTGCGCCAACTGCGGTATACGAACCAGGCGACGAGGGCCAGGATGACGAGGATGATCGGGATGTCGAAGGGGCGCATGGCTTCGCGGATAGCGCGGGGCTGCCACGTGGCGCCCGCCCACGCCAGCGCCGCCGACCAGATGAATGAGCCGGCGAAGGTGTATATGATGAACTTGACAAAGTTCATGCGGGCCACGCCTGCCGGAAACGAAATGAACGTGCGCACTACAGGCAGGAGGCGGGAGAAGAACGCGGTGGCTTCGCCGTATTTGTTGAACCAGTTGGTAGCCACATCGAGG
>JBBSIK010000358.1:0-3949 GCA_038232115.1 Chloroflexia bacterium | reverse complement strand
CGCGCCGAGTACCGCCTGCTGCTGCGCTCGGACAACGCCGACCTGCGCCTCACAGCTATAGGGCGCGCCCTCGGCATCATCAGTGAGCAACGTTACAACAACCTGCTACGCAAAGACGAAATCATCTCAGACGCCATGCAGAAGTTGCGCGAGGGTGTAGTTACGGGTGGTGTCGCCTCACGCTTGCGAGCAGATGGATATGAGCCACCCGAACAAAGTCGCCATACCACTATGCTAGAGTACATGCGCCGCCCAACCACACCTTACTTGGCGCTCGGTACGCTGCTGCCGGAACTTGACATGGAGGACCCGGTGGTGGACGAAGCCGCGCAACAGGCCGACACGGCCACGAAGTACGCAGGCTACGTCGTAAAGCAGGAAGCCGAGGTATCGCACAAGCGCAACCTAGAGGCGCGCACCCTCCCACTCGACTTCCCCTACACAGAGTTGAACGGCCTCAAGGCAGAAGCCCGCGAGAAGTTGGCCCATTTCCGTCCCCACACCGTCGGCCAGGCCTCACGCATCGCTGGGGTCACGCCCGCCGATATTCACGTCCTGCTGGTGCATCTCAAGCGGCGAGGCGATTAGGCACGGCTCAACGGCAAGTGGCGCACGTCCCACAGGGAGGCATCTCGTAGAGCGCAGGGTTCAGGATGCGGGTGACGCGGCGGGCCATAGCTGCGGGTGCGGGATCAAGCTCAAAATCGCGTGTTACGATGGGCGGTGTGGCCCCCGCGAATTCCCCCACGTATGCAGGAGTGCCGGCCGTTATGTCGCAGTACACGCCCTTCGGCCAGTCGGCGGGGTCGCTCGCGTGGAGGGCGATGTCGGGACGCATGCCGTAGACCAGGCGGTAGAAGCGTATCACCGACTGAGCTTCCCAGTCGAGATAGAGGCTGGTGTTTGGCGGCGCTGTTTTCAGGAGGGCCAGCGCCTGGTCGCGCACTCCGGTCTGGCTGCTCAAGTCAATATTCGGGAAGCGCACGGTCGCCATGTAGACTACGGCCCCTCCCAGCAGCATCACCGCAATGCCCTGCACGCCAAACGCCAACGCTCGGCGACCAACACGATGCCCTGAGAAGGGTAACATGCGCAGCATCCAGCCCGCACCTAGTGACATGAAAATCCCCCAGATAAGATAGGTGGGAATAAAGTAAAGGTAGCCCACCAACGAGTAGTTCATGGCGAACCAGAAGTTGCTCAGCAGCATCAGCAGGAGCAATCCGGCTTCGGCCCGTTTCACACGCCACAGCACGGCAAGCCCCGTGAGGCCAAGAGCCACACCGACAGGCGTGTATTGCCCCAACAGTTCCCCTAAACCGAAGCCCACGCGCCCGATTTGCGAGCCAAAGTCCGAGCCATAACCCATCACCTGGCTGTGGAACGGCCCACCCGAAACCAGGTTGAAAAAATCATTCCAGGTTGAGGGATTGCCCCAGTAATACGGTGAGCCACCGACGAAGCGATACACTAGGAACAGCATAGGGCTGAATCCCAGTAGAAACGAAGCTACGCCAAGAGCGCGTCTACGCCAGGGATGAGCATCAGCGAGCCTTCTTCGCCGCTCAAGTTCCGTCAGAAGCAAGTAGAGGCCGTAAGCGGGCAAGAGCAGGTAGGTCGTGCCGTGATGCGCCATGCTGAGGCCAATCAACACGCAGGAGGCGAAGAACCACCCCACCCTGCCGGAGTTGCGCCACGACAGCAGACAAAAGAGTACGCTGCCAACCAGCAGCGCATTCAAGGCATAACTGCGCGCCACCAGCGACATAGACCATACAGTTGGAGCCACAGCGAAAAGCGAAGCGCCCGTAAGTGCCGCCACCCACACCTTTTCCATGCCCGCTAGCCGCAGTAACCGCAGGGCACAAGCGTACAATATGCCCACAGCACCCGCCATGTACACCGCTGAAGAGAGATTTACCCGGGACGCCACATCACCAAACGGCAGCATAGTAAAGAGCTTGCCGAGCATTATGTAAAGCGGATAGCCGGTGGGGTGAGGCACGCCGAGGATGGCGGCGCAGAATTGGAACTCAGCGTAATCTCCAGGCAAGACAGATGGCGCCAGCGTGTACACGTACAATGTCCCCGCCAGCAGCGCCAGGGCGAGGCCACAGAGCATTGGAAGCCTCGCCTCAGCAGGAGCTAGGGGCCGGGGGTCAGGGGTCGAGGACCAGGTGGGAACGAAGTCGGTACGCCTACTAGCCCTTAGCCCCCAGCTCCCAACCCCTGGCTGTCGAGCATGCAGTATTGAGCTATATTGGTCAAACTCAGTCTTCACAGCCATCCAAATATATCACAAGATGGACGCGATGAAAGCAGGTCTATTCAAAGTCAGTTTACATCAGCCCTGCCCCCTGACCCAGGGCTGATGTAAAGTCGTAGAGGAGGCAACCTGAGCCGCCAAAGAGCACATTGTCATTCCGAACGCCACAGGAATCGGTTGGCCCTCGTGCTCAGTTGCAAGCTCGCCACTCATTTTCTCCAATTCAGCACTGTGCCCTACTCGCCCGATTCCGAACGTAGTGAGGAATGACAATGTGCTCTTTGGCACTGTTCATTGCTACATACACGACTTTGCATCAGTCCTGATGCTGGTGTGCGTATGCTTTACATCTGAATTGCCCGTTTGCTACAATGACAGATGTAGCGCAAAACCGCCGCTTCCAGCGCGATGCGACGCTACTCTATCTTTAGTTGTATGCCATTTCAGCTTTATGTTTTCGAGTCTTCGCCTTTGTCCACTAAAGTCGCAACCATACAAGCCGCTCAGGAAGAACTAGCCGGCGCCGCACGGGCACGAGTGTCGCCCTGGCATCGGTGGCACTTGGGCGCGCTGCTCATGCACGTGGGGCTTGCGGTGATATTCACCTGGCCGCTTGTGCTCAATTTCCTTCCGAACGCGGGCACGAGTATTCCCGGCGTCATGCTGGAGGACCGCGATCAGAACCTGTGGAACCTCTGGTGGGTGCGCTATGCGCTCCTTCATGGCCACAATCCGTTTGTCACCAACATGCTGTGGTATCCGACACCGGTGAGCCTCTACTACCACACGCTAAACGTCTTCAATGGGCTTATGGCCGTGCCTCTCCTTCAGTTTTTCTCGTTGACAAAAACGTATAACATCGTCGTGCTCTTCTCGTTCGTGATGGGCGGCTACGGCGCGTTCCTGCTGGTGCATTATCTGTGCGGCAACCGGTGGGCCGCGCTTATCGGCAGCGTCGTATTCGCTTACTCGGCGTACCATATCGCCACGATGCGCAGCCTCTTGCAGTTGGTCTCGCTGGAGTGGGTGCCGTTCTTTGTGCTGTTCCTTTTGCAGGCGGTCTACCAGCCGGGGTGGTTTAACCGCCAGGAGTTCACGCGATGGCTGCTTCGGCGCGCGCTGCCCGCAGGCTTTTTTTTGTTCCTCATCTCCCTGGTGGACTGGTATTACACCATGTACGCGCTCATGCTTACAGGTTTGCTAGGGCTTTATATCGGTGTTCGACATATGTGGGACCGGCGTGGCGGCGAGGGACGCACTCTCGTCAGGGGTATCGCGGAACCCTGGATTCGTATTGGCATATGTCTGGTCATCTATGGCGTGCTCATCAGTCCGATCTTGATTCCGACGATAAAAGAGCTACGCACGACCACTTATATGGTGCCCGCGCCGGACGCTGCGATGAGCAATTCGGCTGATCTCCTGGCATTTCTTCAGCCGGTGCGCGGGCAGAGGCTATGGGGGGATCTCTTTCTCAATCGCAGGGACTGGCTCTATGGCAACAATCGTTACGAGGTCTATTTCACCTACAGTGCCCTGTTCCTGGCTGGCGTCGCACTTTTCGCCACTCGCGCTCTGCGGCCCCGGCTTTGGACGCCCAACCCTGAGCGAGCGATTGCGCCTGGGTTGCCGGGCAAGTGGTTCTGGGCCATATGCGTGGTCTTCTTTTTCTTGCTGGCGCTG
>JBBSIK010000357.1:0-3957 GCA_038232115.1 Chloroflexia bacterium | reverse complement strand
CGGTCTGGCGACCGCTTATCGCCGTTGAGAGACGCCACCGGCGCGAGTGAAGCATAAGTCAGCGCATCTGGGCTATCTGGGTCACCCGCGACAGGGAGTTGAGCAGGTGCCTTAGACGCCTCAAACTGGTTATCGCCGGTCTGTACTCTGCCGGTGATAAGTTCCACGACCAGTAGACCGTTGGTGACGTAAAAGCGGTTAGTTATATCTCCATTCGGATTGTTGATCTCCATGCGCGCCTTGTCGAAGTACTGGACATCGCGTGTGCCGTTCTTCCCCTGTGCGTATGTCTCCTGCGCCGCCGAGAAGCTCACAGGCCCCCACACCCACGGGCGGCTGACTTTGTCCAGGAGTACCGGCCTATCTGTGCGTTCCCACTTACGTAAAAAAGCAGCGTCGGAGAAGCCAGTCAGAGGCTGTGGAGATGGCACAGAGGAGGGCGCTTGCCTGAGCGGTGTGGCGGCGGCAGGCGTATCAGGGCCAGGTTTAGTAGCGAAGGACGAAAAGTAAATATCCTGGTCGCCATTCCGGGTGTCTACCCAGGCTGAGTACACGCGCGAGCCGTCAGCTGACGTGTCAACCGCCAGATAGTCTCCTATGAGGGTGCCCTGAAAGCCAATGTCAGGGTTACTAGGGGTTCGACTCAGGGCCTCCTGTGTGAAGGTCTTGCCACCATTGGCGGAAGTTGCGTAGAATGGCTCGTAGCTCTTGTTGTTGGGATCATCGCGGCGATCCAGCCAGAGCATATGCACAGTGCCATCACCACCCACGGTGATCGTTGGGAAGAACTGGTCATGACGGGGCTTTGCGGGATCATCGTTTATGCGTTGAGGCGCGCTCCAGGTCTGCCCGCCGTCTGTAGATCGCACAAGCATTACATCGGCATCGTCGTTGCGGAAATCGTTCCAGGTGGCATACAGCGTGCCATTCTTCGGGTCAATCGCCAGGGCGGGTAGCACGAAGATACGGAACTTACTTCCAGGCAGTGGGCTGATAGGCTTCGACACGGGCGCGGCCCTGACAGAGTGCGCGAACGTCTGCCCACCGTCGCTTGACTTCGCCACATATAGTCCTCGGCCAGCCGTCCCGTCCGCCGAGGGGGTGTCGCTAAAGTAGACGATGTAAAGGTCTCCCCTGGGGCCGACGACCGGGAAAGAACCCTGGTTGTCAGCTTGGTCGTGAGGGTTCACTGGCCTGGCCGAGGAGAAAGTCTTGCCACCATCTGTTGAACGTGAGGCCATAATGTCCCCGCGCTCGTGCTGCCCTTCTTTGCCAAACAGCGTCCATGTAATGTACACAGTGCCTTTGCTTGGGCCTGACGTGCGGTCCACGGTGATCCATTCTTTGTCGTGGAACACCTCTGCGCTATGGGCAGCCACCAGCACGGCTTTGTTCCAGCTCCTGCCTGCGTCATCTGATCTGGCGACAAAGATACCGCCCACGGTGAGATCGTTCTGGTTGTAGCCGATAAACGCCAGATATAGCGCACCTTTCGCGTCAAAAGCGAGGACAGGGTCACTCGCATTCGGCAGTTCGCTAGCTCCCAGGTCAACATGGCCGTCTGCCCAGGTGCGACCACCATCGGTCGAGCGATAGTACCAAACCTGCTTGGGGCCGGAGCGCCAATCTTTCGCGGCAGCTACTACATTGTTGGGGTTCGTGGGGTCTACGGCCAGTGTTGGCTCCTGCTGGTCGTTAGTTGTGGTCTGGTTGGCTCGCACTTCCATGATGTCGCCGGGCGCCGCTCTCAACCCAAGTGGTGCTAGGCCCGCCAGCGTCGCTAGAAGTCCAATTACCATGTACGCGCAAACGACCAGCCCACGTTGGTGTGTCACCCTGCTCAGTCCGACCTCTGGGCGCGCGTAACTGTCCATTCTATTAGTAGTCATATAGGGGCATCCGACCTCATTGCTCGATATTTTCATCGCCTTGCGCCGCAGCGATCACCAAAAGTATATAGATATCCTGTTACTGCGCCAGATGGAGCGAAGCGCAGTCCTCCGTATTCTGCAACGCCTTCTGGAGAGCAGTCCGCCAGGGTGAAGCAGACATCGCAGGGGCAAGTCAAGCCTCGTCCCCCACGCCTAACGCCTACGACCTGTCAATCCGTTCGCGCCAAACTAAACTAGGGCGCGTCCAGGAATTCCACCGCCACCCCGGTGCCGAGGAAGCTTCCGATTCGCTCGGCCTCTCCCTCTACCTCCCTGCGAAGCGTCGGAGGTGGCGCGTCAAACATCCGGACCTTTACCACCGTTTGTTGCTTGCGCGTTTCGTACTCCCACATCCCCTTTATCCTGCCATCTACAAGCACCACCGCGCTGACCCAGGCCGTCGGGCGAAACACCTTCCCCTTGTGCTCCATGGCAAGCACCGGCTCAAGATTTCGGCTCGGCTGCGCGCCAGCACGTACACATCGAACATCGGCAGCAATCGCACGGTATGCTCCGTATGCTCCGCCCCCGCCCGCTCCATCGACTCAATCGTCGAGCCGAGCGCTGTCGCCTTCCACCCCTCCAGGTCCACGCTCTCCACTTCGTCCTTCAGCAAGTCGAACGCCTTCTTCCCGAAGGTCGTCCCTCCCCCGTTCCACCAGAAGCTGAAGTCTCTGGGTGTGGCCGGACCGTACGTGCTCAAGTAGCGCCGCGCAATCTCCTGCACCGCCCCGTGCGGGTCGCGCTCCTTCCAATTGCGCAGCCATTTGCGAGGGTTCACGAACGTCTTAGTGCTTTTAGTGCTATTGCTTCGGTCCTGGCCCTCGCCCTGGCTCGGCCCGAAGCAAAGGTCGCCCCTGAACATCGACGGCTTCCATAGCGTCCCCCAGCTTGACGCCAGCAGCGCCTTGCTCACCTGGGGCTCATTCATCCGTTCGGCCACGGCGTTCGCCAGCGCCTCCCGCGTCATAGGCTCCTCGCCAAGCACCTCAGGCACCGTCAGCACCAGCTCATCGTATTGTGCCTCGGTAAAGCCGTTTTGCAGGAAAAAATTGAGCCAGAGGCGATTTCCATTTGCGCTGCGGGCCGCCACCACTAGCGGCAGGTCCTGGGCGGCAAAGAGGTGCAGCGTGCCGCGCATCGCCCACGTCCTGACCAGCGTGCAGTCCTGCCACATAGCCGCCTGCACATCAGAGCGCTTCAACGCATCAACTCGCACTCCGAGCGACAACTCGGCAGCCGACATCACCTGCGCCTGTATCCCAAGCACCCCCTCGACCGCCCGAAGAGCATCTCGCCGCTCCAATCTCGGCGCCAAACAGTGTTGCTCTAACCTCCACGCGTGTACGTGCTCCCATGTCAACGATACCATCGGGCAATCAAGTCCTTTCGCAACCATTCGCAGCCAAACGCAGCCAAATAAGTTTTTATCCGAGTCCCGCCTCCCCGCCTCCCGCGCTCGCAAAATCGCCTGGCTCATGCGTCACCTACGATTATGCTCATGATATTCGATACGCGATTGAGCACCGTCCTCTCGCTCAGTACCAGCCGGTTCCGGTTAGCGATCTCGGCGTTCTTTTGCCCCTGCGCTACTGCGCTATCAGGTCCTCTGTTTTTTGTTCCGATGAGGTCGGATCCCCATATTGTTGTTCTTTCTCAGGGGATTCGCCAAGGGTTCGTCATTAGGAGTTTATGGAAATAGCCGTTGTTCTGTCAAGTTGGTTGGATGTTATATTGGTGCTTTAAAGGATATATCGTTCCTAATGCTGCGGCTCAGGATGAACAGTCACTCGATAAATCCCCGCTATAGCATCTCTTACTGAGTGCTCAATAGAAGCGGTCATCGAGTGCGCGGCGGCAACTGGCAAAGCGTCCGGTAAATAACAGTGCAGAGTAACGACATAGCCCATCGGAGACTTCAACACCTCGATGTCATGCACTCCCACAATGTCATACGTGGCTTTCGCTACCTGCGCTTCGATTGAGCGGGTGTCATCGTCTTTGTCCAGGGGGTATACTTCCTCGT
>JBBSIK010000356.1:0-3962 GCA_038232115.1 Chloroflexia bacterium | reverse complement strand
TCGTCACGGTGAACGACACAAGGGCTACAGAGGCCTCTGGCGTCTTTACAGCCACTGTACAAGCGGAGGGGCGGGACTACGTAATCCACGTGACGGTGGCAGACGCTGCGGGAAACGTATCGCGCCAGGAGGTCACGGTGCAGGCGGCATCGCGCTATAACGATGTGCCCGTCACCGATCCCGATCTCGGTGCTATCGAATCGCTCAGTGACCAGGGCATCATTGGGGGCTATAGCGATGGCTCATTCCGGCCCGACGCTCCTGTCAGTCGAGCGCAGTTCGCCAAGTTCCTCGGCTCCGTAATGAAGTGGGGGTTAATCAAACCTGCGGAGAGTCGCTTCAGCGATGTGCCTGCCGATAGCCCTCTCTTTCAGTTCGTGGAAACTGCCGCGGCAAGAGGCTATATGAAAGGCTACACCGATGGCTCGTTCAAACCCAACGCCCCTATATCGCGCGCCGATGCCACTCGCACCTGGGTTGTCGCCGCCACTTGGAAGCTTACAGGCTCGCGGTCCGGCCTGTTCCTCGATATCCCATCAGGCTTCTCCGCATCGAGTTATATCGAGACGGCTCGAGTCCACGGCCTGGTAGCACCCGATGAAAACGGCGACTTCCGACCTTATGACGCGATGACCAGGGCCGATCTTAGCCAGTTAGCCTATCGCTATCTCCAGAGCACTCAACCTGATACCAACCAGCCTGCGCCCGACGGTGGGCCCGAGTAAACTTTTGTTACATAACAAAAAGAGGGCGATCATTCTCATGTCCTACGTAAGTGTTCAGAATTGGGGTGTAAAAGGGGTGCAGGGGCGCAAGCCCATGACGGGGTGTGGGGTGTCCCCACCTCTACCTCTTCTTTCTTGCTCCCCTACCACGAATGGTAGGGGCATGAGCGAAGCGGGGACGGTGGGTCTTGGACAGGTAGCATACTCAATTTGGATGCTGATTTAGAAGCCTGTACGATAGTATGCACCTGCCAGCATGCGCTGCAAAAACTGGATCAACAGTATCACCACTATAGGCGAGAAATCAATCGGCAACGGCAGCAGGCGTGATAGGAGCGAGCGCACCGGAGCCAGCAGAGGCTCGGTTACGTCAAGTAATATCTTGGTGTAGGGGTCCTTACCCACCGGGTAGACCCAGGAAAGAAAGGCCCGGACAATGATCGCCAGGGATATAACTGTTAGGATTGTATTGGCTATTTGAAAAATCATTTGCGACATTAACTCGTCTCCGCTAATACGTTCTTGCTATATATACGCTCTCTACCAGGAATCGTTACACACCCACGAAAAAGCAAAGAGGTTGCATCCGAGTGCAACCTCTTTGCTCTATTCACGAACTGACGCCTAGCTATTACCGTCACTACCTGATTCACCTTCAGCAGCGCCCTCACCAGCGCCACCTTCAGTGGTATCCGCGCCTTCCTCAGCCCCTTCGACTGCTTCAGGCTCTTCCACGACCTCGGCCACAGGAAGATCAACCACTTTCGCAACGGCCTCGTCCTCCGGGGTTAGTAGGGTGACGTTACCCGGTATATCAAGGTCGGATACATGTATGGTCTTGCCGATCTCGTCGAGGCCGGTGATGTCAACCTCGATCACCGAAGGCAGGTCCATCGGCAAAGCCCGCACCTGCACGTGGTCCAGGAGCGTCAGCAACAGACCCACGTTTGCAGCGACAATGGGAGACTCACCCGTTATCGTCAGAGGCACCGTAGAGGTAATCTCTTCTCGCAGGTTGACAACCAGGAAGTCTACATGCCTGATATTGTGCGTCCGAGGATCGCGCTGCACGTCGTGGATGAATACCTTGCGTGCGCTCGTGCCGCCAATACGCAGGTCAACCAGCGAGTTGCTACCGGAGCGCAGATAAACACGGTCCAGTTCACGCTGGGTTACCTGGATACTTTCGGCAGGTACATTGTGCCCATACACGACGCCCGGCACAAGGCCCTCATGCGCCATTTTCCGGCTCGCTTGCTTCTCAGGCGTCCGGGATTCCACTGCCAATTCATATGTCTTATGCTCGTTCACCATGCTTGAAAGAAACCTCCTCTAGTGCAGCACGCGCGTTATGCTTTGACTTTATCTATCAGAGACACCTGGGTCTCAGGGTCGAATGCGTGCATTTTGTCCATATTGAATGCCATGTCCAGCGCATGGCCCGGTTCTACTTCGGTGCGGGCGTCCACACGCGATACGAACGACGTTTTGCCGTTGAGGAGATAGAGGAATACCTCTGATCCCATAGGCTCGACCACGTCAATACGAGCGCGCACCGTGCTCACGTCCTCTGGACGCTCGTCCTCATCCAGCATACCTTGCACAAAGCGAGAGTCGTGGATGTCCTGCGGCCGCAACCCAAAAATAACTTCCTTACCTGCATAGGGCAAGAGTTGCGCCCGGAATCTATCAGGCACGCGCAGCCGTATGGCGGCTTCTTCTCCCGTGGCGGGGGTAGACACGAAAATATCCTGTCCCTGCTGCTCAACAAGCATATTCATCAGGTTCATGGCTGGGGTGCCGATAAAGCCCGCAACGAACATGTTGGTAGGGTTGTTGAAGATATTACGTGGGGTATCCACTTGCTGTACCAGGCCATCTTTCATAACCGCGATGCGGTCGCCCATCGTCATCGCTTCCACCTGGTCGTGCGTCACGTACACCGTAGTGGTCTGGAGGCGCTGGTGCAGGCGATTGATGAGCGCGCGGGTCTCCACGCGCATCTTGGCGTCGAGGTTCGACAGAGGCTCGTCCATCAAGAAGACCTGTGGCTCGCGGACGATAGCACGCCCTAATGCCACGCGCTGCCTCTGTCCACCGGAGAGCTGGCGAGGCTTACGCAGTAGCAGATGCTTGAGGCCAAGACCGTCAGCAACACCTTCCACGCGCTGCTTGATCTGCTCCTTCGGCATATGGCGGAGTTTGAGCGCGAAGCCCATATTGTCGGACACGTTCATATGGGGATACAGAGCGTAGTTCTGGAAGACCATGGCGATGTCACGGTCTTTTGGTGCTACGTTGTTAACCACGCGACCGCCGATAGAAATAGCGCCATCGGATATATCCTCCAGGCCCGCTATCATGCGTAGCGCCGTAGACTTGCCGCAACCCGACGGGCCGACCAGCACCATAAACTCCTTGTCTTTGATCTCAAGGTTCATGTCGGTCACAGCCGTCACGCTGCCGTATCGCTTGTAAACGCCGTCGAATACTACGTTCGCCATGGGTCTCCTCCTGGTGGTGATTAATTATGAATTGGAACTACGAGGTAAGGGTTACGAATGACATCTTCAATACGTAATCCCTAACTCGTAATTTCATTCAGTCGTCAGTCAGGGAATCCTTCAACACATCCAAATTTTCCAGCGCCATGCCCGTCCCTATGGCAACACACGCCAGTGGGTTATCAGCCACAAAGCATGGTATACCCGTGACCTGCGTAAGCAGCTCGTCAATGTGCCGCAGCAGTGCCCCCCCACCGGTCATGACCATTCCCCGGTCTATAATATCGGAAGCAAGCTCCGGCGGCGTTCTTTCAAGCACCTGCCTGACGGCACCGACGATTTGCTCCAGAGGCTCGCCAATTGCCTCAACCACCTCGTTGGTGTGAACCTCGATGGTGCGGGGCAGCCCGGCGACTTGATCACGGCCACGCACTTCCATCGTGACTTCGTCTTCCTGTTCCAGGGGCAACGCGCTTCCTATCTGGATCTTAAGCTGCTCGGCTGTGCGGTCTCCGATTAGCAGATTATACTTCCGCTTAATGTAGTTTGCAATAGCCTGATCGAGTTTATCCCCGCCCACCCGTATCGAGTTGCTCACCACGATACCATTTAGGGCGATAACGGCCACTTCCGTAGTGCCGCCACCTATATCCACGACCATGCTGCCGGTCGGCGAGTCAACAGGCACCCGTGCCCCAATCGCGGCGGCCAGCGGCTCTCTGATAAGGAATGC
>JBBSIK010000355.1:0-3966 GCA_038232115.1 Chloroflexia bacterium | reverse complement strand
CCGATGAAAACTATCCACAAGCACGCGCATCGGTGCAGCGTGCAGCATCTGAGCGGGAAAGTCGGCCTTGTACTCACGCGCGGCCACATAGGGCAGTAGTGCCGCATTGGTCTTGCCGGCCCCAGTCGGAGCTTGCAGGATCACGCTATGACCTGCAAGCAACTCTTCTGCGGCTCTATACTGAAATTCAAGAGGATCATGGTCTGGGTCTAAATACTGCCTGAATACCCTGCAAAGTTCTTCTCGTCTGACCATTTCAGCTTTCTCCTATACTCCATACTTTACTAATCCACCATCCTCAACCTACACGGCGCGGGGTCAACCGACACCATCAGGGGGCGGGCCATGTGGGTGAAGGAGACTATCGCCTGGCCGGGGGCGAGGGCTGCCAGCCTGCGCCACTGGCTTTCGTCTATGCCCGGCACGCTCTTCTGCAAGCGCGAGATTACCGCCGCATCCGTCACCTTGTGGATGACATAGTTGTTGATCAGGCCGAACACCTGCGACGGCAAGTGCTGGGGCAACTGCGTCACAAAAACCAGCCCCAGCCAACGCTTGCGCCCCCGCTTGGCTATGCGCGCCACTTGCTGGGCCAGCACCGGCATCTTGTCTATCCTCTCCTGCGACAGGAACTCGTGCGCCTCTTCGATGATAATAAGCACCCTGGGCAGTTCGCCACCTCCCTTCACTGCCTCATCATACAGTTTATCCTGCGCGTCCTGCACCCCCACCAGCAGGTCGGCTATCACCAGGTTGTTGAGGGTGGCCGAATCGGTGTCCGACAGGTCGAGGATGCTCACCTGACCGGGCTGTAGCAGGTGCTTATAAGTCATAGGGCGCACGGCATCACCTTGAGCGTCGAACACCCCCAGCCGCTTCAATTGCCACAGCTTGCCGTAGAGGGCGCGCCAGCTTGGTGGGCTGTCGCTCTTGATGCCCTGGATGCGCGCCAGCACCTTGCCGGCCTCCGCCTGAAACTGTTTGTCATAGAACTCAGGGTCGCCCGGCTGCTTGGTTACGACGTGGAGGAAGCCCTTCACAATATCGAGCATGTGCGACAGGGTGAGGCGGGGGTAGCCGCGCTCGAACTCGTCTATCTCCAGGGCCAGACGCTCCTGATCGCGGTCTCCCTTCTTGGTGAAGATGTCCAGGTCGCGCAGCACCTGTTTGGCAACATCGTAGGCCATGTCGAAGCGCAGCGCCTGGGCCTCGGTGAAGTCCAGAATCTCCTTGACGGCGTAGGGCGACAGGCGGGCGAACTGCAAGCAGAACTCAAGAATGCTCGGGTGGTCGGGGTTGGCGGTCTCGCGCCCCACCAGGTGGTAGATGATCGTGCCGGGCACTTCGCCCTTCGGCAGACCGCGCGCCTCCAACGCCGCGAGCATCTTCGGGTCGGTGGTCGGCTCGTTTATCTGGGTGTACTCGCCCTCCACGTCCAGCACGATCACCGCATATCCGTTGGCCTGGGCCTCCGCGATCAGGCGGGCCACCGTGGTAGACTTGCCCCCGCCCGTCGTACCCATGATGCCGGTGTGCCTGGGTAGCACGCCCTTGTCGTCTTTGGGCACTTTGACGGCGATATTGTCATAGCCGACCACCAGCCCCATGCGAAGATCGCCTCCTACCTTCATCACCTCCTCGGTCTCCGCCTGCGAGAGGAGGAATACTGGGCTGTTGGGCAAGGGGCGGAAGCGAGGCGGCACAAGCTCCCCCGCCACCTCCTCGCCAAGCACCTCCACCTGCATTCTGCCGTGGTAAGGTGGGGTCAGCACGCCACCCCTTGCCGCCGTGGTGATGATCACCGGAGCATCGCCGCGCAGTCCGTCCGGTTCGGCGAAAGGCCCGGCCACCACCACGGCCAGGTAGTCGCGCCGCTTCGGAGTGGAGGCTTGCGGATAGCTCATCGCCGAGTGGTAGGCCATGGGGATGCCGCTCTTGATGCGGACTATCGCCTGGGAGCCGAACGTGCCCCCAGCCACATGCTCTTTCGGAAGCACTACCGTCACCAGATTGTCCTCGCTGTTGGGCAAGTCGAAGGTAGTGCGCCCCACCGCGCCCGCAAACTCTACGCCCTCCTGCCAAGCCCCGCCCACAGCCTCGATAGCCGACTCAATCGCCATCAACGCCTCAGCCGGCACCGCCCTTGATCCATCCCTAACTTGGTTCTCCATGTCTTTGCACCCCCGCGTCGAGTTGTTAGTTGTTAGTTACGCATTACGTGTTACGTGTTACAAGTTCCCGTAGTAATTCCTAATTCCTAATTCCTAATTCCTAATTATCGCCCTACCCCTTGCGCGTATAACGCTCCGGCAAATACTCGAACGGCACACCCTGGGCGGCATACGCCACTTCCATCTGGGTGGCGAGGGCTTGCGCGCCGAACGTGCCCGCGCAGATACGGTCAGCCAGGTCTATGAGCATCGGGAAGCCTCTGTGCTCGTGCATGGTGCTGTCGGCCAGGGCGATTAGCGCCGCTTCGTGGGCACAGTCGGCGTGGGCGTAGAAGACATAGGGCGGGGCCAGCCGGGAAGCCTTGTACACGCCACGCACTATCTTCGGCCCCACTTCGCGCACAAACTCGCGCACCATGCGAGTATGAGACGGGTCGTAGCCATGGTTCTCCACGATGGCGTTCATCTTTTGCTCTCCCGTCTCGACGATAGCGTATTCGAGTGGATTTAGAGCCTGGCCTATGGTGAGTAGGAGCCTGTCTTTGGGGGCGCTCGGCACGAACACCCACTGCTTGTGGCCCAGGAGCAGGCGGCGCAGCAGGTCGAGGCTGTGTTCAAGCAGTTCCATGCTGCCTGAGCCGGTAAGCAATTCAAACGGAGCCGGGTTGCCGTGCCCCATGCGCCAGGGAGCCTTGCATCGCTCCAGCAGCACTGCCCGCTCGGCGTATGACATCAGGCCGACGCTCGCAAGCTGGGTTATGCCGTCTTTGGGGTCGGGCGCTCCTATGGCGCTGCGCTCCATCCGCCTGTCGAGCAGTTCCAGCAGTTTGTCCAGGTCGTCCATAGCCCCCGCCCGCAAGTCGCGCCGGAAGAGGCGGTGGACGTAGGTGCCCTGGTCGCCGTGGTATGAGATGGTGCAGACGCCGATTTGATTGACGGTGAGAGGGATCGTTTCGTGCGAGAAGTATGTGCCGTCGGCAGCCTCGACCGCGCCCGTGAAGAGGAGGCCCTTGTGAGTGCGCTCTATCTGCCCGCGCGTAGCCGCATACACGCCCGCGCCCGATGGGGCCGCCTTGCGCGTGGCGATTTGGGAGAAAATATGCTTGCGAATGAACGGCTTGGCGTCCGCCTCGAAGCGCAGTGCTTCCGCCACCTGTGCATCCCCCAGCCGCGAGTACAACTCCTCAAGATTGACGCCTATGTGCCACGTAGATAGGTCAAGCGCTCTGGCTAGCGTCTCTCCATACACTTTCTCAAACTCTGCGCTGCCCGTAGGCGAAGGCGTATTGTTTGCGGAAGCTACGTTCTCATGCCCAGCCAAGCTCTCATTCTCTGCTACACCTTCGGTGGTAGACATCCTTATACCTCGCGTCTCGCTAAAGCACTCCCACCCGAGGCAGTGCCTCAGCACGGAGCAGCATCTCCATCTATATATACTTCCCACCCAAACAGCATAGTTCGACAAACTCGGTGTTTAATCCGTCCCAAGCCAATCCCTGACTCCCGGTCTACGGCCTCCTTTCTCCAATAGCCGGCGCACGTAACCCTGGGCTTTGGGCAAGTCCTCTCACCATTTCCTAATTTTCCTGGGGCTTTCCTCTAATGTTTGCATCGTAAACTGGTCTCGTGACACAGATGATATGTGCCGGCTGCCCTCATATTCGTCGAGCGGCGGACACCCACACTTAAAGCTAAAGCGCAATAAACACAAGCCATTCATCAAGCAAAGGAGAGACTAATGGAACCAAGTGTGCAAAATGTAGAGCATATAGAGCCTGACGATGATGCTCCCGTG
>JBBSIK010000354.1:0-3969 GCA_038232115.1 Chloroflexia bacterium | reverse complement strand
TGGCTGTGGCGCTCGGAGCCGGATGAGGCCGCTCTCGCCAAGCTGCCGGAAGATGAGCGGTTTGGCGGCGAATTGGACTCGCGACAGGTGTTCCACCGGCTGGCGGGCTGCTGGGCTTACTGGGGCTGGAAGGGCGGCTATTTTTCCTCCGAGGAGGACGCCCGCAGCTTCTACGATGAGATGCGCTTCATGCTCGCCTCGCAGTACGCCGCGCCCAACTCGCCGCAGTGGTTCAACACGGGCCTGCATTGGGCCTACGGCATAGCGGGGCCTGCTCAGGGGCACTATTACGTGGACGATGCCGACAAGCAGCTAAAGAAGTCTACCTCGGCATATGAGAGACCTCAGCCCCACGCCTGTTTTATTCAGTCGGTGAACGACGACCTGGTGAACGAGGGTGGCATCATGGACCTGTGGGTGCGTGAGGCGCGCATCTTTAAATACGGATCTGGTACAGGATCTAACTTCTCTGCCCTGCGTGGGGAGAACGAGAGTCTATCGGGCGGGGGGCGCTCCAGCGGCCTGCTCTCTTTCCTCAAGATAGGCGACAGGGCGGCGGGGGCTATCAAGTCGGGCGGCACCACGCGCCGAGCCGCCAAGATGGTGATCGTGGACATAGACCACCCCGACATCGAGAAGTTCATAGATTGGAAGGTGGCCGAGGAGCAGAAGGTGGCCGCGCTGGTGGCCGGCTCTATTCAGTGCCGCAAGCACCTGAACATGATTATGCAAGCCTGGCACGCTCAGGAGGACGCTCCCGAAGCCGAGAAGGCAGCCGCCGCCAAAGCGTACAAGAAGAGCCTGCGAACGGCCCGCGAGAACGGCGTGCCGGACGGCATCATCGCTCGCGCCATCGGGCTTGCCGAGCAGGGGCAGACCACTTTCGACTTCCCTATCTACGACAGCGACTGGGAAGGTGAGGCGTACTTCACGGTGAGCGGGCAGAACTCCAACAACTCGGTGCGTATGTCCAACAGCTTCGTGGACGCCGTGCAAAAAGACCTCGATTGGAACCTCATTCGCCGCACCGACCGCAAGCCGAGCAAGACCCTCAAAGCCCGCGAGCTGTGGGACCGCATCGGCAGAGCCGCCTGGGCCTCGGCAGACCCCGGCGTGCAGTTCGACACCACCATCAACGAGTGGCACACCTGCCCGAACGACGGGCGGATCAACGGGAGCAACCCGTGTTGTGTTACCGGCGACACTTTGATTGCCGTGGCCGATGGTCGCAACGCTATTTCGATAAGTGACCTGGTTGGGCAAGAAGTGCCGGTCTACGCATGGGACCACCAGGCTGGTAAAACCACTATCTCGCGTATGTGGAACATCGGCGTCAAGCGGCAAGGAGCCAACGTCTTTCGGGTGACGCTGGACGATGGCTCTTCGTTCCGAGCGACAGACGACCACCTCATTATGTTGCGCGACGGCAGCTATCGCCAGGTGAGGGATCTGAAGGCCGGAGACTCGCTTAACCCCTTCCACTCGAAGGTGCGCCAACCGGCCCAGGTACGCACCAAGCGCCGATTTGTGTATACGGGGCATGGTTGGCGAGTGCAGTACCGCTGGGTATGGGCAGCGGCCAACAGCGTGCAGCCGGAAGGCTACCACATCCATCACCGAGATTATAATAGTCTCAACGATAGTCTGGACAATCTCCAACTGCTACTGGCCGAAGACCACAAGGCACTGCACCTGGATCAGATGCTGGGCGACCACAATCCGGCCCGCCGCATGATGACGGACCAGTGGCGGGCCAATATCTCCCATGCGGTGCAGGGCGAGAAGAATGGGCATTATGGCAAGCTGCACACGCAGGAGACACGAGCCAAGATGCGTGCGGCTTCGGCCCGGCGTTGGAGTAGCGCCGAACAGCATGAGCAGGCTTCGGCTGGGGCAACCCGTTGGATGGCTGAGGCCAAGCGCGAGGGTAAGCGTATAGGTCGTCGTGCCGGTGAAAGGTTCGAGCGTTGCTGCCCCGCTTGCCGCCGGAACTTCGTTACCCCACGCGAGAGTCAGATATTCTGCTCGCAGGAGTGTCGCTACAGCCCTGTTGCCCTGGAGATGGTAGGCCTCAAGGGTGGAGCGTCGCGCAAGGGCCATACGTTGACCGCCGAACACCGCGAGAAGTTGCGCCAGGCTTCAATTGCCGCCGCTCGCCCGGAAGATAAGAGGCGCGCCGGTGAGCAGAGCATGCGTAACAAGTGTCTGAAAGCGGCTCGCCTGCTCATGGACGCCGGTCAGCCCGTGGGTCTTGAGCAGTGGGAGGAACTTCGCCCGGTCGCTCGCACTTTGGGGGCTAGCCATGTGCCTCATAGCGCAGTGATGGGGCGGTTCTTTGCATCTGACGAGGAACTGTTGGAGCAAGCTGCTCATTACAACCACAAAGTCGTATCGGTAGAGTTTGACGGCGTTGAGGATGTCTACGATGGCACGGTAGACGGCCACCACAACTTCGGCATTATCACCAGCCAGACAGCTTCTCCCATCGCGCCGAAAGCCTTCGACTACTCAGGTTGCTTCATTCATAATTCCGAGTACATGTTCTTAGATGATACCAGCTGTAATCTCGCAAGCCTCAACCTGCTGCACTTTATGGGCGACGACCCCGATAAGGTACTCAACATCGAGGCGTACAGGCACGCGGCCCGGCTGTGGACTTTGACGCTTGAGATCAGCGTGGCGATGGCGCAGTACCCCAGCGAAGAGATCGCCATGCGCTCCTATCTGTACCGCACGCTCGGCCTCGGCTATGCCAATCTGGGCGCGCTCCTCATGCGGCTCGGCATACCCTATGACTCGTCGCGTGGCTATGCCCTCTGTGGCGCTTTCACCTCTATTATGACGGGCGTGGCCTATGCGACTTCGGCAGAGATCGCCTCCGAATTGGGCGCGTTCGACCGCTACGACGCCAACCGCGACCCGATGTTGCGCGTGATCCGCAACCATCGCCGGGCTGCTCATTATGCGAAGGACAAGGAGTACGAAGGTCTCAGCGTGAGGCCCGCCGGCATCTCGCCCGCCAACTGCCCAGCTGGTCTGCACGCCGCCGCGAAAGTCGCCTGGGACGAGGCGTTGGAGATGGGGGAGACTTCGGGATACCGCAACGCTCAGGTTAGTGTACTCGCTCCTACCGGTACAATCGGCCTCGTGATGGATTGCGACACCACCGGCATCGAGCCTGATTTCGCGCTAGTCAAGTTCAAGAAGCTGGCGGGGGGCGGCTACTTCAAGATCATCAATCAGTCGGTGCCATCCGCTCTGCGCTTCCTGGGGTACGGCCCTGAGCAGATAGACGACATCATCGCCTACTGCGTGGGGCACAAGACGCTGGAGGGTTCGCCCGGCATCAACCTCGATAATCTGCGCGAGCTTGGCTTCGACGATGCGGCCCTTGAGCGCGTGGAAGCCGCTTTGCCCTCGGCCTTCGACATCAGCTTTGCTTTCTCGCCGTTCGTGCTGGGCGAGGAGTTTTGCCGCGAAACGCTGGGCCTCACCGACGAGCAGATCAGCAGCCGCGAGGGCCTCCTGCCGGTGCTGGGCTTCTCCAGGGCCGACATCGCCGCCGCCAACGACTATGTGTGCGGCACAATGACGGTGGAGGGCGCGCCGCACCTGCTGGACGAGCACCTGCCCGTGTTCGACTGCGCCAACCGCTGTGGTCGCCGGGGTATGCGTTTCCTCAGCCCGTCGTCGCACCTGCATATGATGGCAGCCGCCCAGCCGTTCATCACAGGTGCGATATCGAAAACTATTAATATGCCCGCCGAAACGACCGTTGACGACGTGGAAGACGTTTACATGAAGTCGTGGCGGCTCATGCTCAAGGCGGTGGCGATCTACCGCGACGGCTCCAAACTCAGCCAGCCCCTCAACTCTATCGGTGGGGATGACGAGGAAGAGGAGGAGGTGGAAGAGGCCGCAGGTATCTCGACGGTGCAGCGTGTCATGCAGCTATCGGCTGCCGGCGCT
>JBBSIK010000353.1:0-3973 GCA_038232115.1 Chloroflexia bacterium | reverse complement strand
ATCTTTGTCCTGAATATATAGACCAGGGCCGGCGATGTGAAGAATATGCCCATTCCCCAGTGAGACGGCTGCAAGTATGGGAACTGTAACACAGGCGCATCGGCTGAGGGGTACGCTTCCGGACCCTGGAAGAGCATCATGACGAGGTTTTTGGGCACATGTACCAGGCTGAACAGCCCGTAGCTGCGTGCCTGTTCCAGCATAGATTTGTGAAACTCGGCCCTGCCATAGCCCGTATCCAGGACGTTATCGAACCGAGCGTAGTTGTAGAGGGCTAATAGCGCCAGAGGTATCGCAAGCCCCACTAGTAGCGGCGCGAGCTTACCGAACAGTTTGGCGGGGGCGAGCGATGCCCGACCTTCTTGCGCGGCTTTCCAGAGGAGCACCACGAAGAACGGTAGCGCAAATATGGCCGTAAATCTTGCCATGCCAGCTATACCAAGTAGCAGGCCCATCAGAAAAGGCCGCTTACCTGTAACGCCTTCCAGCATTGCCGCCAGGAGGAACGTTACTGTAGCTATTTGGTCCAGGCCCCAGGTGCTGCCCTCGAATGCCAGGCCGAGATACACTGTCCCACCAAAGAAGAGCAGCAAGGACAATTTCCGCTGCTCACTACCCACGTCTATCTTCTTCAGGATTTTGTACAGCAGCCAAACATTGATCAAGGTCAAGAGATGCCCGACCCAGACCAGGCGTACTCCATTGTCCAGAAGAGGTAGAAAGGGTATCAGCAGTACCGCAGGCAGCGGACCGAGGGGCAGGTACTTGTGCCCATTGTATGTGGCTACGTCGGGCATCGGACCCATCATGCCATCTAGCGTGAGATTGCCCCGCAAGAGGTTGTGAGCCAGCACCACATAGTGGGTATTCCCGGTGGTCTTATCAATAAGGGGCCATATCAGTAGTGAACCTGCGAGAAGCACGGTGATTATCATGCTCACCGCAGCAGCAAACGCCAGTCGCCAGCGCCTGTCAGCAGCGGCCACTTTTTGCTCGCCAGGGGTAAGCTTACCGCCCGTGGGACTTACGACCGCTGCCCCAGGGTTCATCATGATCGAGCCTTTTGCTTCTGTGCTTCCCATTGTTGAATTACTCTCCAACTGTTTTCTGTTTCCTCACCTTCTCAATCAAAGCTGCGGCGCGTACACAGGAGTTCTACTCTACCACATCACATGACGAGTTTAACCCCCGGTCACCGATACTGGAATGGCAATTCGGGACTAGGTGAGACTGACATATGTACTACTTACGATAGGGAGCTGGGGCCTGTAGCAGCGTAGGGGAACGTTGATAGCCACCGATGCTGAGAACGCGCAACCCTCTGCGGGTGTTCTCTTGATACTCAGTCCTCACTACTCTCAATACGCCTTTGTACCTATTGACTATCTGCTGCTGTGCTAATCTTCTATAGCAGAGACTTACATAACTGCCTGTAATGGCATAACCCCTATATCAAGGTACATAAAGCGAGGTTGTTACACCATGTCTGACTTTGGTCGGTCATATCCACGGGCTTTATTTTGGATAGCTACTCTGCTATTGCTGCTGGCGCAGGGCGGGGCTGCCGTCGGGGCGGCGCCGATAGCAGCCGTCGCACCAGGCAGGATTATCTACCTGGCCGCCGATGGTGCCACGATCAAGAGCATCAAGCCGGATCGAACCGACTCGCGCACGGTGTATACCATCAGCAAGGCACGGAGCCAGACCGTAGGTAACCTCACCGCTGACCCCACCGGCTCCTACATGCTGTACAGCATCACATCAGACCAGAACGACCCCGTTGACGTGTATTATCTTCTGCACAATGGCGCTATCCGGAAGCTTCCCGCCTTTTCGCAGTTGCCCAAGTGGTCGCCCGACGGCAAGCGGTTCGTGGCGCAGGTTTACACGGGTACGGAGGCGCAGGGCAAGGTCTTCATCTACAACGTTACGAACAACACGAGCCTGTACCTGCCAATCGCGGGCTGGGTTGACTGGTCTCCCGACGGCACCAGGCTCATCTACGCCGACGGCGACGACGTTTTCAGCTATAATCGCGCCTCCGGAGCCGTGAGCAAGTTGACCCATCTGCCCCACCAGAAAGAGGTAAACGATTGGTACGTCTTGGAGGCCCACATGCTCCCCGACGGCAAGAAGCTCGTTTTCTTCGGGCAGGAGTATGTGAAGAACGGGGAGCCTCAGCTTGGGGCGAGTGGCAACGGCCTACAGTGGTTCTGGATTCCAGCAGCCGGCGGCACACCCCAGCCCTGGCTCGAACCGGAGGGCAACGGCCTGGTTGCTTATGCCGCAAGCGTCAATGCCAACAAGATCGCCTACGTAGGCAACGGCCACAACAGCGCAGGCGCCAGCGACCAGGCTTTAGCTGTGGTCTACGCCGACCGCGTTCCGGGCCAGGCGGCCTACCTGGATATACCCGGCTATAACGAAAGCGCCGAGAAGTACGTTGATGTGGTAGGGCTAACGTGGTCACCTACAGGCAAGCAGTTGGCCTATGGCGTGATGCCCTACACCTGCGCTGATGCCGCCAGTTGCCGTGTCCAAACGACGTCCGTAGTCTACGTCACAGGTGCTCCTGAGCGTGGCGCGGGCAAGCCTGCCCCCTCCGTGAAGCTGGCGAACGGCACGTATCCGGTGTGGGTCAAATAGCGGTCATAATTTTTGGCAGCAGGGTCATAGCAAAGGGGAGGCTGAGAGGCCTCCCCTTTGCATATCATTTCCCCCTTTGTGCCCTGCCGTTCAAGCCACCAATGTAGAAATCGAGCTACTATTTATTGTTCAGCGCTGCCGACCTCCAGGGCATAGGTAACAGCCTGCTCCATGGTCATGGCGCGGCCCATCGTCCATGCTGCCCTGAACTGGGCTTCCGGCAAGGCGCTTCGCAAGGCAGCCACGGTTTGTCTGTATTGCGCCAACTCGTAGTGCGTCAGAGGGCTGCTCATAACCTCGCGCAACCTCTCTGCCGCGCCAATTAGCTTGACGGCCCGCACAGGGTCTCCTGTTGCCAGGGCTATCCGGCCCAACGGCTCCAGCACCCAGGCAAGCTTTCTGTTACCCTGTATCTCCCAGTTCAACCGCAGACTGCTTTGGAGTAAGCCGGTGGCCCGCGCCCATTCGCCTCTTCGCATAGCAATCTGTCCCAAATCTCTCAGGCCGGCTGCGGCTCCATCTTTGCTGCCGATCTCTCTCGAAAGGTGCAACCCCTCTTCTATGAAGATAGTCGCCTGCTCCAGTTCGCCCCTCTCCATCATAACTGCGCCCAATGCCAGAATAGTAAAGGCGATATCGTGGTCACTCCCGGCCTTACGAGACAGGGTGAGGCTCTCGGCGAAAAGCTCCTCAGCCTCGGCAAGCTCTCCCAGGTCCCAAGCCCTTGCCAGGCCCAGGTTCAACAGCGTGACACTGACATCCCGTATGTTCCCCAACTGCCGCCGTATGGAGAGGCACCTCTCGAAAATGGTCAAGGCTTCTTCGCTGCCTCCCCGGTCGCGCACGATGTTGCCCAGCCCGTTCAATGCGACGGCAATACCATACGCATCACCAAGCTCTTCATAGAGGGCAAGGCTCTCTCTATATGTGGCCTCCGCCTGCGTGAGTTCGCCCAAATAATAGGTCATGTTGACGGCCCAGGTAAGCGCCTTGGCCCTTATACCGAGGGGTAATTCCTGAGCGCCTCTGAGGGCCAGCGATCTTTCCAGCCAGCCGCGCCCTTCTTGATAGCGGTCCCACTGATACCAGAAGCGGCCCAACGCATTGCATATCCGCAACGCTATTTCGGCATCCTGGCGTTCCAGCGCCCATGTAAGCGCGGCCCGCATGTTGTCCTGGTCCGCCAGCACTCGCGCGGTCCACGTCCCACTGCTTGGCCCCGTCAGGTGCGGCTCTATCTCTTCGGCCAGCGAGAGATAATAGGCAGCGTGAATTCTGCGGGCATCGTCTATTTCCCCGCTATCTCGGAGTTGCTCTAGCGCATATT
>JBBSIK010000352.1:0-3974 GCA_038232115.1 Chloroflexia bacterium | reverse complement strand
TAGTAAGCCAATTATTTACGAGAAAGGCAGCGTAGCATCAGATGAGGCATAGCCAAGTAGATGAATGCTTCGCTGCTCTTGGGCAGGTATTCGTAGTCTTTGACAAGTCTGTGGTACTTGCACAACCATGCGAATGTCCGCTCCAGAATCCATCTCTTCGGCTGAACACGGAACTCTTTTGACCCCTTCGTCTCGCCGCATTGTCTGAACGAACCATCGGCACGTCTTCCATACCCAGCCAAGCCACTCTCCACTGTAAGCGGCATCTGCCCACACAATCATAATGCGAGTGTAATAGCAACTGGCAAGCTCGATCAGCCTCTTTGCACCATCTCTATCCTGCACACTAGCGGCCGTCGCTACTACCATCAGCACCAGGCCCATCGCGTCTACGAGGATGTGTCGCTTTCTCCCCTTTATCCTCTTTCCAGCATCAACTCCTGTAGTAGGAGCAGAGCTTGTAGGGTTGAAGAGTGTCGGTCCGAAGGCCCCCTTTTTCCGTCGTCTTGACAGACTGGCTGTCCATGACGGCGGCTGAAGGTTGTGGGTCTTTACCTGCTTGTATGCGTACTTCCCTGCGTAGCACAGAGTTGATTTGCTCGAACAATCCAGCATCATGCCAGATGCCAAAGTACCAGTACACAATACGCCAGGAAGGGAACTCATGAGGCAGCAGCCTCCAATGACAGCCGCCCTTACCCTCTTACTAATGTAGAACAAGGCGTTCACTATCTCACGTCCAGGATACTTGAGGGGGCGACCTCGTGCTTTAGGCTGAGGTAGCATCGGCTCTATCCACAAGCGCACCCCTGGCATACGTCGTGCATACTGGTGGTGGAGGGTGGCTGTTATGACGGCATACTGACGACGTTGCGTTGAGGTGAAGATGATGGTGAAAAAGGGAGTGCTGGGGCTGGCAGCCGGGGCTTTGGCGGCTGTTGGCATGGGCGTGTTTAACCGGAGCGTAACTCTGCCTACTGAAGAGGTCGAGTCTACCTTACCCGCCAGCCCTACGATGTGGAAGTGGCGGTACGGCGATGTGGCTGTGTACGAGGCTGGCGACCCGTCTAATCCTCCCTTGCTCCTGCTGCACGGGCACAATGCGGCGGCTTCGGCAGGGGAGATGCGCTACCCGTTCGCGCTGCTTTCCGATAAGTTCCACGTTTACGCGCCCGATCTGCTGGGCTACGGTCTATCCGGCAGACCTGCAATAGAGTACACGCCGCGTCTCTATATGGAGTTGATAGAGGAGATACTGCGCGAAGTGGTGCAGCGCCCGGCGAGTGTGGTGGCGTCGTCCCTCACCTCGGCGCACGCAATCGAGGTGGCGGCGGGGCTGCCGGAGTGGATTACATCGCTTATCCTGATTTGCCCAACGGGTGTACGCACGCTGCGGCGGCAGTCGGCGGCGGGCATGGCTATCGAGGCGCTGCTTCGCACTCCACTGCTGGGCGAGGCATTGTTCTATGGCCTGGTATCCCACCGCAGCATACGCTACTTCCTGGAGGCCCAGACTTATCACGACCGCAGCCTTGTGACCGGCGAACTGGTGGACCAATATTACAATACCGGCCACGCCTTGGGCGCACGCTTTGCCCCTGCCGCATTCGTGGGCGGGCGATTGTACTGGGATGCCGCCGACGCATGGACGCGCCTGCTACAGCCCGTGCTCATAATATGGGGCCGTGAAGCCCGATTCAGCCCCATCAGCGACGCCGCGCCCTTCCTGGCCACCAACCCTGCCGCCCAATTACAGAAGATCAACAGCGCGGGCGTCCTACCCCACGACGAACAGCCCGAGCAGGTGGCGAATATCATTGCAGGATGGGTGATGGGGTGATGGACGGCTAGCCTTATCAGGATGCTACTTGCAGGGCTGCTCCGGCCTGTATCTAGCAGATGGACAGCATCAAACGCGAACTTTGTCATTCCGAGCCTACGAGGAGCCGTGTGGGAAAGTATTAAGCATCACGTTTCGCGTTTCAGACTCATATCCACGATGAAGACAATGTACAAATTGCTCAACGCTGTTGCCATCGCCCTGAGTGTTGTTGGGCATGCGGCTGCCGGGGTGTTCCTGACTAACCGGTGGCTCGTGGGTCTGGAGGTGCGAAGATACAAGCAGCTTATCCTGGCGGGGAATCTGGCCCTCTGGCCGGTGGCAGGGCTTATTGGCGCGCTATGGGGTGGTTGGTCGAGCTTCCTGACATCGGTGTTGCGCCCTTTCTTGCGTGGGCGATTGTGGCGACTAGCGTTCGTCGTGCTTGGCGGGCGGTACCTGGCGCAGGAGGCATACAGGCGAGTTAGACCCGCGTCGCCTCCCCACGAAGTCCTGAGCACGAGAGTGGAAGACGCCGATCTTACTACCGAAGTTTTCCTGGCCGAATCTTCTCACAGCCTGTTCATGCAGCTGGCCGAACAGGGCATAAATCACTTATTTAAGCTGCAAATAGTTACCCACACCCTCAAGCTGGATTGCCTGCCTCACGAGTTCGACGGCTTCACTATAGTGCAACTCACCGACATACACTACGGCGATTTCACCTCAACCGAATTTGTGCGCCGCGTGGTAGAACTTACAGTTAGCATGAAACCTGATCTCGTCGTGCTCACGGGCGATTACCAGACTTACGAGCGGGATGTAGAAGCTGCCGCCCGCCTGCTCGCGCCGCTCGGAGAGTGGTCAGGGAGGGGTGGTGGTAATCGCACGCTGGCTGTGCTGGGCAACCATGATAGGTTCAACGAAAGTCCCGCGCATGTGACTGATGCGCTCAGACGGGCGGGTATACGGGTGCTCAACAACGAGCATGTAGAGTTACGCAAGGGGGATAGCAGCCTCTACATCGTAGGTGTGGCCGATCCGTGGTCGCTGCGTGCCAACCTGGACATCGCCATGCTCGGCATCCCGCTCGGAAGCTGCGCGATACTGCTGGCCCACGTACCCGATTACCTGGTGACGGCCTCCACATACCCTCTGGCTCTGCAACTATCCGGCCACAACCATGGCGGCCAGATAAAGCTGCCTATCCTGGGCCACGTTGTCGTATCGTCGCGCTATAATCGCCGCTATGTCGAGGGCTTTCACAAGATGAACGGCACACTTATGTACGCCAGTAACGGCCTGGGAGGTCACCCGCCTATCCGCTGGGGAGCCAGGCCGGAAATCGCGCGGATAGTTGTTAGGGGCTAATGGTTTTGGGTTATGAGTTTTGAGTTGAAGACACGACGCAACATACCAATCTTTTCTTTGCGCGTCCTTTGTGCCTTTGCGTCCTTTGCGTTTCGTCTCTTAGCCGCTGATCCACTGATCCCTAACCCCCTCTACGGCGCTGCCACGGCGAGCGACAGCATCTTGGATAACTGGGCGCGATTTACTTCGATGTCGGGGTGGAAGGTGCCATCGGTGTAGCCGTTGATGATACCTTTGTTGTAGGCAGTATCTATATAGCCATAAGCCCAGTAGGCGGAAGGCACGTCGGAGAACCTGCTATCGCCGGGCGGACTGGGACGCCAGCCTTTAGCCAGCACGATCATCTTGGCGGTCTGTGCGCGATTGATAAGGCTGTTGGGGCGGAACGTGCCGTCCCCATAGCCACTGATAACATCTCGCAGGTGCGCCGTTTCAATGTACTGGTAATAGGGGCTGTCGCCTGGCACATCGTTGAAGCTGGCGAAATAGGGATTGTACAGGTTCCAGCCGAAGCCCAGCACGAGCATCTTGGTGAACTGGCCGCGCGTGGTGCCTGCCGTGGGGCGGAATGAGCCGTCACCGAAGCCGCTAACCGCGTTGCGGCAGTACAGATAGGTGATGTAAGAGTAAGCCCAGTAGGTATTTTGTACGTCTGTAAAGCTCATGCCGCAGGGGCCTGGCGTTTGCGTAGGTGGTGGGGGTGCCTGTGTCGGCGGAAGGGCTGTATTGGTGGGCCGAGGCGTATTCGTAGCTTGCGGGGGCACAGTGGCTTGTGGTGGTGTGG
>JBBSIK010000351.1:0-3976 GCA_038232115.1 Chloroflexia bacterium | reverse complement strand
TGTGTACAAGGGCCAACCGATTCCTCACTACGTTCGGAATGACAATGTGTGGTTTGTGTGCTCAGCTTGCTGCCTTTGAGACTTTGACACAGCCCTAACAACTGTTAATCCCCAGTTGTGGGTAATCCAGCCACCAACCACTAGCCACTAGCCACTAGCCCCTCTCTCTTCTCCCCTTGCTACAATACGCACCCATACCGTACAATTAAGCACACCCTGAGAGGATACCCATGCCCAAAAAGAAGCAACCAGCCATTACAGAAGACGCTTTCGACGATCTCGTCAAGTCATTCCCCACGGGTAACGGCCATGACGCCGCCATGGACGACATGGAGCCTGATGAGCCGGTCGAGATGGAAGAAGCCACTTCTGTGCCCAGGCGCAAGAGCAAGGCACAGACACAAGCACAGGCCGCACCCGCCAACCAGGCTCGTGAAGATGCCGAAGCCGACGAGAAGAAAGCGCCCAAACCCACTCGCACCCGCAATCGCCGAGGCATCACCGACGGCAACGAGGGCGACGGCAACCTGGTCAAGCTGCCACTTCTGCCCCTGCGCGACATGGTCATCTTCCCGCACATGGTGACCTCCCTTTTCGTGGGCCGCGACAAGTCGATCAAGGCAATCGAGTCGGCTCTCAAGGGCAATCGCGCTATCGTGGCTGTGGCCCAACGCAACCCCGAAGATGAGGAAGTAGGGCCGGACGACCTGTACAGCATGGGCGTGGAGCTTGTAATTGGCCGCTCCCTCAAGATGCCCGATGGCACCGTATCCCTCCTCGTGCAGGGGCAGAGGCGCGTGCGCGTGCTCGATTATCTACGCCTGGAGCCATATATCCGAGTACAGGGCGAGGCTATCGAAGACCCCGAAACGAGCAACCCCGGCACCGAGGCCCTTATGCGCGCGGTGCTTGCTCTCTTCGAGAAGACTGTCAAGCTATCGCGCAACCTGTCGGAAGAGTCCTATGTGGCCGCCATGAACGTGGACGAACCCGGTTGGCTTGCCGATCTGATTGCATCTACTGTGACGCTCGACCAGGAGAACCGTCAGAAGGTGCTCGAAACAGTGGACCCGGTGGAGCGCCTACAGGCCATCAGCATCATGCTCGCCAAAGAACTGGACGTGCTCGACCTGGAGAACAGAATCCACGACCGCGTGCAGAACGAGGTAGACAAGAGCCAGCGCGAGTTCTACCTGCGCGAGCAGATGAAGGCCATCGCCCAGGAGCTAGGCGACTTTGATCCCACGACTCGGGAAGCCAACGACCTGCGTACCCGCATCGAAGCTGCCGGTATGCCCGAAGAAGTCCTCAAGAAGGCAGTCGAGGAACTTGATCGCATGCAGGCGATGCCGGTGGGCATGCCCGAGGTGGGTGTGATCCGCACCTACATAGACTGGCTCATCGCCCTGCCATGGGCGCAGCAGACCCCCGACCACCTCAACATCCGGACGGCGGCGGAAGTGCTCGATGCCAACCACTACGGCCTGCCCAAGGTGAAGGAGCGCATACTCGAATATATGGCTGTGCGTAAGCTGGCACAAGGCAAGATGCGCTCGCCTATCCTATGCTTCGTAGGTCCTCCGGGCGTGGGCAAGACCTCCCTGGGCCGCTCTATTTCCGAGGCTCTGGGCCGCAGGTTCGTGCGCGTGTCGCTGGGCGGTATCCGTGACGAAGCCGAGATACGTGGGCACAGGCGCACTTATATCGGCGCGCTGCCGGGCCGCATCATCCAGACGATGAAGACGGCAGGTACCGTGAACCCGGTGTTCATGCTCGACGAGATAGACAAGCTAGGCTCGGACTTCCGGGGCGACCCCTCGGCGGCTCTCCTCGAAGTGCTCGACCCTGAGCAGAATAATCAGTTCTCGGACCACTATCTCGACGTGCCGTACAACCTGTCGAAGGTGCTGTTTATCATGACGGCCAACATACTCGATCCGATCCCGCCCGCGCTACTCGACCGCATGGAAGTAATAGAACTGCCTGGCTACATCGAGGACGAGAAGTATCATATCGCCCGCCAGTTCCTCGCTCCACGCCAGATAGAGGAGCACGGCTTAACCCCGTCCTACCTCAAGATCGGTGACGGGGCGTTGCGCCGCCTCATCCGCGAGTACACCCACGAGGCGGGCGTGCGCAACCTGGAACGCGAGATCGGCGGTATCTGCCGCAAGGTGGCGAAGAAGGTGGCCGAGCAGATGCCCGACATGCCGGAGGAAACGCCCGCTGAAGCCGCCGTGATGCAGAAACCAGGCCCAAGCACCGAGATGCCCACCGAGCCGCTAAACAACTTCAAGATCGAAGGTATGGACAGCGTGTTCCTGGACGAACTGAAAGCCGAGACGGAGGCGCTCGATGCGATAGACGCCGCCGAAGAGCAGGATGCCGTGTCCGATATGGCCCCGCCCCCGGCTCATGCTCAGGATGGCAACAGGCGCATACGTGCCCGCGTGATACACGAGCGCGACCTGGAAACCTATCTCGGTCCGCCCCGCTTCGAGTTTGGCGTCGCGGAGGAGCAGGACGAGGCAGGCGTGGCGACGGGCGTCTACTGGAGTCCTGTGGGCGGCGACATCATCAGCGTGGAAGTCACCCTCATGGAAGGGCGCGGCACGCTCATGCTCACCGGGCAGTTGGGCGACGTGATGAAGGAATCGGCGCAGGCGGCGCTTTCCTATGCGCGCTCGCACGCCCGCCAGCTTGGCATAGACCCGGCTCGCTTCGAGAAGACCGACATCCACGTCCATGTACCCGCGGGCGCTATCCCCAAGGACGGCCCCTCGGCGGGTATCACAATGGCGACAGCGCTCATTTCGGCCTTTACGGGGCGCAAGGTGGTGCGCGATGTGGCGATGACGGGCGAGATTACCCTGCGCGGCAAAGTGCTGCCTATCGGCGGCCTCAAGGAGAAGATGCTGGCGGCGCACCGAGCAGGTATCCACACCTTTGTGCTGCCCGCCAAGAACAAGAAAGACCTTGCCGATATACCGAGTAAGGTGCTACGCGAGCTACAGGTAGTGCCTGCCAACGACCTCGACGATGTGCTGCGAGTGGCCCTGCGCCCCGCGCCCAGCCTGTCCGAGTCTGCGCCTGAGCCTACGCCTGATGGAGGCAAGCCCGCTCCCCAGGCCAAAGGGCCCACGCCTCGACAAAAAAGCGCCATACCGGGCGGCGTCCACCCCAGCTAGGAAGCGGGCAGTAAGCCTACGTATAATATATAATAAAGGGTATGGAACCGCAGAGAGGCGGAGGCGCAGCGGAAGAACCATAAGTGTTCTCTCGGCCATTTAACATAGGAGGAGCAATTCCATGCGTTCGACATCTTCCTCAGACGGTCCTGTTACCCGGCAGGCTAGGCACCGGCTCCGGTATTTAGGGGCCTCGGCAATCGCGCTCCTGGTGTTCCTGGTGGCGGGCACATTCCCCTGGGCCGGCATGAGCGCCTTCGCGGGCGTGCCTGTGCAACTCTCCCAGCCGTCCTCAGCCACCTCAGCGTCCCTTTCCCAACCACAGTCTGTAGCAGCGCCCGGCACAGGCCCATTCGGCATGGGCATCTCCTCCATCAGCGCCGGTCTCTATCACACATGTGGAGTAAAGACGGACGGCACGGCTGCTTGCTGGGGCGACAACGCCTATGGGCAGCTAAACGCGCCCGCAGGTGTTACCTTCACCTCCATCAGATAGATGCCGGTCTCTATCACACTTGTGGAGTAAAGACAGACGGCACGGTGGCTTGCTGGGGCTACAACGGCAATGGGGAAGCAACCCCACCCGCAGGTGTTACTTTCTCCTCCATCAGCGCCGGGGGCAATCACACTTGTGGAGTAAAGACAGACGGCACGGCTGCTTGCTGGGGCGACAACGGCAATGGGCAGCTAAACGCACCCGCAGGTGTTACCTTCAGCCTGCACCAGATAGATGCCGGTCTCTATCACACTTGTGGAGTAAAGACAGACGGCACGGTGGCTTGCTGGGG
>JBBSIK010000350.1:0-3987 GCA_038232115.1 Chloroflexia bacterium | reverse complement strand
TTGATGGCGGCTGACTGCCTGACCGCTATTTGGTGGCGACGACGCTTTGTAGCAGAGGTATAGCACCTTTCTCCTTTACGTCTGGCGGGAGGAGTGGTGTCACTGTACGTAGCATAAAAGGCGAAACTTTCATCAGGCCAGGCGCGATGAGAGAGCGATCATAGCTGTTACTGAACACGACCACTGCCGGCAGGTTCACAGTGTCGTTCTGCTTTGTCTCGTTGGCAATTACCGGTGCGCGCAGCAGCGTAACTATGATCCCCACAGCGAATGTCCCGGCCACCAGGCCTATCACCATGCCTCCTATCCTGTTGAAGACTGCGGCTCGACCCCCGATCTCGACGTGGCCGAACAGGTTGATGAGCAGCAACAGCATGAGACCGCTGACCACTGCATCGAGGATAATAAAGGCGAGCATCTCTGTGGTGAGATCAACCTTGATCTTAAACACATTGGCTAGCATAACCGCAAATAGGTGATAGTAGACCGACGCCAGCAGGAAGCCCGTATAGAGGGCGCCCACGGCCATCACCAGCCTGGGAAAGCCCTGCTTCCAGCCCACATACATAAAGAACGCCAGCAAGCCGATGATTATAAGATCAAGAAACGGTATCAGATCGATAAGTTTCTGCATAAAGCGGACTCCCTAAATGCGCCGTATTACCTCGTACTACTCTAATGGTTCCAAACATATTCTAGCCTGGGGCTGCACTAAACGAAATAGGATATAGGTAAGGGGCAGCAGGGGGAGTTTTGAGTTTCAATCGTGAATTGTGGGTTAGGAATCATGAATTAGCTATTCAATTCATGCTTCGCCGAGACATAGCTAGCATATTCGTTCTAAATTCGTGCATAAAACTATTGACAAGAACCAATGTTCTATGATATATTCGGCATGAGGCATATTTTGGGTGAGATTTCTCAGACCTGGTTATGCAAGGCCTTCCGTGCAAATATCGTAGAAGCCCGGTGGGCACTAGAGAGGAATTATTCATGAAAAAGAAGAGACTGTCAGAGCGTCAGCGCTTCATCTTTGCCTTCATCGGCGAATACATGCGGGAGCACGGATATGCGCCCTCCATTCGTGAGATCAAAGGCGAGGTTGAGCGCGCTGGCCTGGTGCGGACGGCGTCGGGCAATACCTCTACCTCGGTTGTAGACTACAACTTGAGGGCGTTGGAGGAAGCCGGCTACATCAGGCGCGACCGCAATAAATCGCGTGCTATCGAGCTGGTGGACAACAGTGGTAGGAGCCGCAATCCGCAGCCGATGTACAACATACCCGTCGCGCCCACACCCATTGCCGCAGGTTCGCCTATCCCCGTGCTGGAAGACATCCGCATGGGTACGGCTACCGAGGACACGGTTGAGGTGACCGGCGACTTCCTGGGCCGCCACGCTTCGCACGTTGATCGCCTGTACGCCCTGCGAGTAAAGGGAACATCTATGATCGACGCCCTGATCAACGACGGCGACCTGGTGATCCTGGAAGCGCAGGAGACAGCCGAGAACGGCCAGACAGTGGCCGCATGGCTCAAGGCCGAGCAGGAAGCTACTCTCAAGAGGTTTTACCTCGAAGATGGTCGCGTTCGCCTGCAACCCGCCAACAGTACGATGCTGCCGATCTACACCGACCCGGAAAACCTTGAGATCAAGGGCCGCGTGGTGGGTGTGATTCGCCGCCTCGACTGATGGGGTCGAAAGTTGGAAGTTGAAAGTACGAACGACTGAAGGCTAGCGACGTAGGGCGCGAAAACAGAAGATTGTTGTTCTAATGGGGTGCGGATGCGCATCACCACAGATAAGCTATACCGGCCTGGGCAGCACGCCTCATGGCCGGTTCGCCATCCATCCACATCCCTGAGAGGTGTTTTATGCACGTTGATGAACCTGCGAGCAAGACAGATTTGCTGGACAAGATACAAACCGGCTGGCAGGAATGGCAAGAATTGCTGTCTCAGGTCAACAAAGAACAGATGGAGCAACCTGGGGCCGAGGGCGAGTGGTCGGTCAAAGACATCATCGCGCACATCACCTGGAGTGAGCGCGGGATAGTGCCTCTCTTAGAACAGCACATCCTGTCAGGTTCTGAGCTTTGGAACCTTTCACAAGACGAGCGCAACACAGAAGTCTACCGCCAGAATAGATACCGCCCCCTGGACGAGGTGCTTGCCGAATCTCAGAACACGCACGAGCAACTCATAGCAGCCGCACGGGACCTTGATGAACAAGACCTGACCGACTCCAGCCGGTTCACCAACATGCCCGCCGACTGGCTGCCCTGGATGCTCATCTCAGGCAACACATACGCCCACTATAGGGATCACATACAGTCTGTCAAAGTGTGGCTCGCGCAAAAAGGAGGGTAAAGGAGATGGTAATACGTCTACCCGGAGTACATAAGGCCAGCGCACATCAGCACGGTGCGCGCCTCGGTCCACAGCCGGGACCAGACCCTGCATGGGCGCATTTTAGCCGCGCGCTGCGAGCGAAGGGGCAACCCGAAGAGGTGCGTCTCCATGCGCGCAAGCGTGACATCGCGTCCTACCGTGTGCTTGGTGACGACCTGCGGGAGATGGTTAGCTCCGGTGGGGCGCGAGTGCGTAACAGCCACAATAGCAGCGTGTACGTGGCCCAGATAGATAGCTTCGGCGAGCGAGGTGCCGCTAACACCTGCCGTGTGCCCGTAATCGGCGAGATCGCAGCCGGCCAGTACGACGTTACTGTGGCCTTCCAGGAATATGACTGCCTTGATTATGAGGGCGGCATACCTGTAGATAGAGCACTAGCTCGAAATGGCGCCTATGCTCTACGGGTGCGTGGCACCTCCATGACCCACGTGGGTATCAACCCCGGCGATGTGGTAATCGTCAAGCCGCAGAACTGGGCTGAGGATGGCGATTTCGTAGTGGCGGCCTACAGCGGCGATGCGGCAGGCTCTGATGGCCTCTCTACCCTCAAGCGGTTCTACAAGCGCCGCGACCACGTCTTCCTCCAGTCAGCTACGGCTTCTACCGACCCGATCCGCCTTTTCCCCAATCGCAGGGAAGGTGCGCACGATCCTGACCCGGTGCGTATACAGGGTATCGTGACGATGGTATTGAAGGCATAAGCGCGTGAAGTACGGTTTTGTTTTCCCGGGTGGCGATGCACGTGCCATTGCCGACATGTCCCGCGAGGCGGAAGCTGCGGGGTGGGATGGAGTGTTCGTATGGGAGCCTGTGTGGGGCGTTGATGCCTGGGTGTCGCTGACTGCCGCCGCTATGCAAACAGAGCGCATAATGCTCGGCACGATGCTCACGCCACTGTCGCGGATGCGACCCTGGAAGCTCGCCAGCGAGACCGCCACGCTGGACCGCCTATCCAACGGCCGGGTGATACTCGCTGTAGGGCTGGGCGCGCTCGATTCCGGCTTTGAGGCTTTTGGGGAAGTAGCGGACCGCAAGACGCGGGCGGAACTGCTGGACGAAGGCCTCGATATACTCACCGGCCTGTGGCAGGGGCAGCCGTTCAACTACAGTGGTAAGCACTACACGGTGAAGGAAACTACCTTCTCCCCGCCTCCGCCGCCCGTACAGCAGCCGCGTATACCTATCTGGGTGGTGGGCGCGTGGCCCCGTATGAGATCTATGCAGCGCGTATTGCGTTACGATGGCCTGTTGCCTTATGTCGTGGACAGCGATGGCAAAGGGCGCGAGGCAACCCCTGACGATGTTCGTGAGATGCGGGCTTTCATCGAGCAGAACCGCGCCGAGACCACCCTTTTCGACATCATCTCGGAAGGCGAGACGCCCGGCGACGACCCTGAGCGCGCCACCTCAATCGTTCGCCCCTGGGCAGACGCGGGAGCGACCTGGTGGAACGAAACGATGTGGGGCACGCTTGACAAGCCAACCAGCATGTCCGCTGTGCGTGCCCGTATCAATCAAGGCCCACCCCGTATCAAATAGCGAGAAAACCCTATGGCAATGCAAGAGATATTGGACC
>JBBSIK010000349.1:0-3993 GCA_038232115.1 Chloroflexia bacterium | reverse complement strand
GGATACTTTGAAGAAGCTAAACATTGGTGACAAGAGTGCTCTCATCTTCACGACGGGTGAAGAGAATCTGATAGCCACAGCCTCTAACCTGGCCCATGTCAAGACACTGAGTGCCCACCTTCTCAGCCTGGTGGACATGCTCAAGCATGACTACCTGGTGATGCCGTTGGCATCACTGGACGTGGTGACAGGTATCCTCGGCACTCATGGTGGTCGCACACAGCGCCCCCTGGATGGTATCGAGGAGGTCCCAACATATGCTGACGGCGCTAGTGGCGCAACAGCCACGGTTACTCGCCCTCGTACTCGCCCCACTTCAGGTGTCACCACCTTTACAGATACTGCGGACACGGCAATACGCACCCGTACCGAGGCTGTTGCTACAGGTGACACCGAGACGATCATTATTGCCCCGACAGCCGAGATGCCGCAAATGGCAGACGAGATCAACACGACGAATACGCCCCTTGAGAGTACGCCGTTCCCCACTTCCGGCGGCACGGACCAGTCTACCGGCAGCGCTACGGAGATGCCCGTTACCCGGGAAGTGAGCCAGGATACGGAGGCTACCCTCGATGGCAATAACGGCGCGGGCTCCGCTGCCGAAGGACCGGAGGCCTAAGATGCCGCACCTTTATGAAGTACTGCGCCGCCCAGTAATGACCGAGCGTAACACCGACCTGATGCAGCAGGGCCGCTACACATTTGAAGTAGCGACAGACTCCAACAAAATCCAGATCAAGGAAGCAGTCGAGAAGACGTTCAACGTGACGGTGCTGGCTGTGAACACGATCAACGTGCATCGTAAGGCCACCCGCATGCGAACGCGCTTCCGAGGCTACACTCCCGCCTGGAAAAAGGCCATCGTCACCCTGGCCCCCGGCGACCGGATAGAGATCTTCGAGGGAATATAGCTGAAGTGTGAAACGTGATGTTGCCGGAAGCAACATTACCGCTCATGTAGAACCAGGTTTCACGTTTCACATTTCACGTTTTAGGAGCGAAGCGAAAATGCCAATCAAAGTATACAAACCGACATCGGCGGGACGCAGATTGATGAGCGTCTCGACTTTCGAGGAGATAACGAAGAAGAGGCCGGAAAAGTCGCTGCTGCGCCCTCAGAAGAGCACAGGTGGCCGCAACAACACCGGCAAGATAACAGTGCGCCATCGCGGTGGTGGGCATAAGCAGCACTACCGGATCATAGACTTCAAGCGCGACAAGTTCAACATCCCTGGCAAGGTAGTCGGCGTCGAGTACGATCCTAACCGCTCGGCTCGCATCGCCCTCATCAATTATGCCGATGGCGAGAAACGCTACATCCTCTCGCCTATCAACCTCAAGGTTGGCGACACGATCATGTCGGGCGACCAGGCTGAAATCCGCGTGGGCAATGCGCTGCCCCTGCGCCGCATACCTCTGGGTACGCAGATCCACAATATCGAACTGACAATCGGCAAGGGCGGCCAAATGGTTCGCAGCGCCGGTACTTCAGCCCAGTTGATGGCCCGCGACGAGAAGTACGCCCAGGTGCGCCTACCCTCCGGCGAGGTCCGCATGGTACATGTGAACTGCATGGCGACGATCGGTCAGGTGGGCAACGTGGACCACGAGAATATCCGCATCGGCAAGGCAGGTCGCGCCCGCTGGCTAGGCAGGCGTCCTACCGTCCGCGGTGCCGCCATGAACCCGGTGGACCATCCGCACGGTGGCGGTGAGGGTCGCGCACCGCGTGGCGGACAGCCTCAGACGCCGTGGGGCAAGCCCGCACAGGGCTATCGCACTCGCAACAACAAGAGGACCGACAGATTTATTATTCGTGGTCGTCGCCGTGGCCCACAGGCCGCCGGTAAAGGCGAACGCTAGCGCGAATTCTTAATTCTTAATTCTTAATTCTTAATTAGGCTCATCCAATTAAGAATTAAGAATTAAGAATTAAGAATTCCCCGAAGGGGACATAGATGACACGTTCCGCGAAAAAAGGGCCATATGTAGATGCTAACCTGGAAGAGAAGATTCGCAAGATGAACTCCAGGAACGAGAAGCGCCTGGTGAAGAGTTGGGCGCGCGCCAGCACGATTACCCCCGACATGGTGGGCCACACAATCGGTGTGCACGATGGCCGCCGCCATATCCCGGTGTATCTCACTGAGAATATGGTGGGCCACAAGCTGGGTGAGTTTGCACTCACCCGCTTTTATAAGGGCCATGCACATACTGAGAAGAGCAGCAGGGTACGGTAAGTTTGAAACGCGAAACGTGATGCGGCATAGGCATCATGGGTCACAAATTGGGAACATTGTTTCATGAGCCATTTCACGTTTCACGGAGGAACAGATGGAAGTAAAAGCAACAGCCAGGACTATACACCGCTCGCCTCGCAAGTTGAGGCTGGTGGTTGACACGGTGCGTGGCAAGCAGGTTGACGAGGCGATTGCGATCCTGCGGTTCCTGCCGCAGGGCGGGGCTACCGAAGTTTCGAGCGTCGTCAAGAGCGCGGCAGCCAACGCCGAGAACAATTTCCAGATGCTGCGCGAGGACCTGTACATCAAGCGCATATACGCAGATGAAGGTCCAGTGTTCAAGCGTTTTCGCGCCCGCTCGCGTGGTATGGCATCGCCCATCATCAAGCGCACGAGCCACATTACGGTCATTGTAGAAGAGAAAGAACTGTAGCGAATTCTTAATTCTTAATTCTTAATTCTTAGTGGGACGAGCCTAATTAAGAATTAAGAATCAAGGCTTAAGAATTCCCCAGAAGGGGGAAAGTATGGGACGCAAGGTCCACCCGGTAGCCTTTAGGCTTGGAATAATCAAAGATTGGCAGTCACGATGGTACGCCGACCGCGACTATAGCGTGTTGCTGCACGAAGACGTGCGTATTCGCCAGATGGTGGGCCAGCGTCTCACCGGCGCAGCCCTCTCCAAGGTGGAGATACAGCGCTCGGCTAACCAGATCGAGGTTACGCTGCATACTGCGAAGCCGGGCATCGTCATTGGCAAGGGCGGTCAGGCTGTAGACTTGCTCCGAAAGGAACTGGAGACTTCCACCGGCAAGAAGGCCAAGATCAACATCGAGGAAGTCAAGCAGCCCGAGCTGAACGCTTACCTCATCGCCGAGAGCATCGCCGAGCAGCTCAGTCGCCGCGTGTCATACCGTCGCGCCATGAAGCAGGCAGTGATGCGCGCTCAACGTGCCGGGGCCAAGGGAGTCAAGGTCCGTATCTCAGGTCGCCTGGGTGGTTCCGAAATGGCCCGCTCGGTGTGGGAACGCGAAGGCCGCGTGCCTCTGCACACGATCCGTGCAGATATAGACTATGGCCAGGTGCATGCCCACACTACGTATGGCCGCATCGGCGTGAAGGTATGGATATACAAGGGCGACGTTATACAGCACAAGGGCGGCGACGCCTTGTTGCAACAGGATCGCCCGGCAGCCGTGGCCCAGCCCCGCCCCGAACGACCTCGCCGCGAACAGCGCCCAGACAGCGACAATCGTGGTGATAACCGTGGTGATAGCAGGGGCAGTCGGAGTGGCGGCGGTGGACGCGAGGGTAGCTTCGGTGGAGGCCGCGGCCAGGCACCGAACATTCGCGGTGGCTCTACACCTCCTGGTGGCGCGGCTCGTATGCCCGGCGCGCCTCGACCGGATCGCAATGCACCCGTGGCACAGGCTCTGGCTCCTGAAGCTGTGGCCCAACCTGCGCCCGAAGCAACTAATGAAGGCGGAGCGGAGTAACTATTATGTTGATGCCTAAGAGAGTAAAGCACCGCAAGCAGCACCGTGGGAAGCGCGGCGGTACGGCCGAACGCGGTAACACAGTGGCTTTTGGTGAGTTCGGCCTACAGGCCCTCGGTGCTGCCTGGATTGACAGCCGCCAGATCGAGTCGGCCAGGCGAGCTATCACCGGCCACATCAAGCGCGGTGGCAAGGTGTGGATCCGCATCTTCCCCGACAAGAGCGTGACCGCCAAGCCCGCCGAGACCCGCATG
>JBBSIK010000348.1:0-4024 GCA_038232115.1 Chloroflexia bacterium | reverse complement strand
GGAGCTTGTAGCTGAACGTCATCTGCGGTCCATCTGAGCCATCAGTGAAGTTCTCGGTGAAGTGGTATAGGCGGGCTTCGGCGGCGACCTGCGGGTCCTGGGCGAACGACAGGTCGTGGGTGGATACAGCTCCGAGTGCGCCCCGCGACACGAGGTAGAGCACTACTCGGCGGGCGGCTATCTGTCGCTCGGCTGTGTTGGTGCCGTGCAAGATTTCGTCCAGCAGGTAGAACAAGCGCCTGTCACCCCCGGCCAGGTCTCGCGCCGCATCTACCACCTGCTTTAGACGCTTCAGTTCGGCCATGAAGTACGACACGCCCTGCTCAAGCGAATCGCTCACGCGCATGCTGCTCCACAACTCCACAGGAGGCAGCCTCAGCGAGTGCGCGCACACCGGCCCGCCAGCCCCTGCCAGCACTATATTAATGCCAATCGCCCGCAAAAGGGTGCTCTTGCCTGACATGTTGGAGCCTGTCACCAGCAGGAATGTGCCGGGTGGTCCCACCTGCACGTCGTTGGATACGCGCGCATCTGCCGCAATCAGAGGGTGGCCCAAGGCTTGGGCATCCAACCAGGTTGCCGAGGAAGTTACGTGCGGGAAGGCCCAATCGGGGTTGTCGTGGGCCAGAACGGACAGCGCCGACAGCGCCTCCACCTCGCCCAGCACGTCCAGCCATTCTCTCGCGTGCCTACCCGCGCTCGCCTGCCAGCCCTCAAATGCCCCCAGCAGGTGAACATCCCAGAGAGTGAATGCCTGTATCACTGTGTAAAGCTGGGCGGAGGGCGGTATCGTGAAGCTGGCCAGCCTGGAAAGCCGCCTGATATGCATGTGGGCAGGCGCACCCTCTACCGTGAGCCGCGCCTGTAGCTCCTTGAGTAAAGGGCTGGTAAACGCGGTCCCGGTCAGCAGCTCGAACATCTCGGAATACTGGCGGAATGCGCCTTCTCGCGTAGATGCCCGCGCCAGAATATCGTAGATCGTCTTGCCGACCGACAGGCTGAACAGCAAATTGACGGCAGCGAGCACCAGGAAGAGCGGGTAGTTGATAAAGCCAAACACCTGGGCGAAAAGGAGGCCCCATAGTAAGACCACATCGGCTATCGCACCCCAGCGCAACCACGACCGTCCCGCCAGCCAGCGTTGGCTCTCAGCCCAATCGAGGAACGGACGCGGGTCGGGTCGCGTATCGCCGAACAGCCTGCCTGGGAGGGTAAGCGCGTCACGCAAGTCTATCATCGGGGCAAGCTCGGCCACGGCTTGCTGCCTCCGCTTTATTTCGCCAACATCGGCGAAGTGCATCAGCCAAGCCGCCAGGGTGCGCTCGCCCATCTGCGTGCCCACCGTCTCGATTAGCTGAAACAGCGATGCGCGGCCAAAGATGTCGAGGTCCTGTGCGTATGGACTCAGAGGCTCGGCCCGCACTGTGTGGCGCAACGGCAAATCGGCCCACTGCCGTCGTAACCGTATACGGGACTCGTCATTTATCCGGTACAGACCGTCATACCGCCTGCGCTGCTTGCCAAGCCTATTGTGGTAGCCCACCAGCACGAAAAAGGCGACGAGCAGCGCCAAACCAGCAAGCTTGAACAAGAGCGAATCTTGCCAGAAGCCCCAGGCAAGAGAAAGCACGGCAGCCCCGAACGCCGCCAGCCGGAAGTTGGCAACGCGGTTCCACTGTAGCGTGAGCGCGTCCCTCAGGCTCGCAAATCGCGCGCAACGGGCGTCGTATATCTGCTCCGGGGTGGCTGCCAACTCTGCCGTAAGGGATGGGTTCAACTCTAAAGTGGGGGTCTCGATCTCAGGCCTCGTGTGGGTGGGTGTCTGCAATACAGCCCTGAAAGTATAACATCTGCCAGCTGTCCAGCAAGGTCAGGGCTAAACGTGGTTATTTCTAACTCCTAGCCCCTGACTCATATAGGGTGCTTGTCTTTCCTCTCAGTCCACATCACTAATGTTCATCGTCCCGCTATGTTATAATGGCCTCGTTACAGGGGCAGCCAATCAGGTTGCCCCATCTTTACGGCATGGCAATCCGCCACGGGCAGCATCGCCCGCGATATAGACATAGCATTCTAAATCTGAGACGGGGGACAGCGTTGTCCGATACTGCTCCGGCGCAGGGCCGCAACTATATAGAGACACTGGTAATGGCATTAGGGGGCAATGCCATTCAGCAGGCGGGTGAGAATGGCACATCAGCCGAGCAGTTCGCCAACGTAAGTCGGGCTATGCGCTCGGTGGCCGACCTTGCCGACAGGGGCTACCGGATGGTGCTCACTCACGGCAACGGTCCGCAGATCGGCGCTATATTGCTCCAACAGGTGGCTGCTCAAGCGCACGCAGGCATGCCCGCCATGCCTATGGACGTGGCGGGCGCTATGAGCCAGGGGCAGTTAGGCTATATGATGCAGCAATGTCTCCAGAATGAGCTTCGAGGGCGGGGCAGACCCTGGCCCGTTGTCACTGTTATCACGCAGACGTTGGTAGACCCCGCCGATCCTGCTTTCAAGGATCCGACCAAGCCGATAGGGCCTTTCTACACCGGCCAGAAAGCGAGAGAGCTACGCGCTCAAGGCTGCACCCTCATCGAGGACAGCGGCAGGGGCTACCGTCGGGTCGTGCCCTCGCCCCAACCCGCATCCATTGCCGAGATATATGCGATAAAGACCCTGGTGAACAGCGGCGCGCTGGTGATATGCTCTGGCGGAGGCGGCATCCCCGTGGTGCGCGATGAAGCAGGGCTGCTGCACGGGGTCGAGGCGGTGATAGACAAGGATTTGAGCGCGGCGCTACTCGCTCAGAAGCTAGACGCCGATCGCCTGCTGATACTCACAGATGTCGAGCAGGTGTACATCAACTACCGCAAACCAGACCAACAGGCACTGTCGAGAATTACCTTGCAAGAAGCAAAGAGCTATATCGAGGCCGGACACTTCGCCGCAGGCAGCATGGGTCCCAAGATGCGCGCCGCCGCTAACTTCATCGAATCAGGTGGCCGCGAAGCCATCATCACCCACCTGCACAGCGCGATTGACGCGCTTGAGGGGAAGACGGGAACGCACGTAGTACGTAGTGCGTAGAGAGACGTAAACACAAAGACACAAAGGCGCAAATAACGCGCAAAGATAAAGATTAAGAAGGGTTACGTAATACGTATTACGCAGTACGCCGTTAGTTCAAGGAGACCACAAAATGGCAGTCAGCATGAAGCGTAGGAACTTTGTCTCGGTGACCGATTTCACAGTAGAAGAGATTTGGAACGTGTGGGAGCTTGCGGCCCAGTTGAAGACTAAGGTGAAAAGTGGCGAGCCGCACCGTCTACTGGAGGGCAAACAGCTTGCTATGATCTTCCAGAAGCCATCGCTACGCACACAGGTGAGCTTCGAGACGGGCATGACGCAGCTAGGCGGGCACGCGCTCTATCTTGGCCCCGACCATATCTCGCTCGGCAAGCGCGAGAGCGTGCCCGACGTGGCCCGTGTGCTGGGGCGTATGGTAGATGGCGTTATGGCGCGCGTCTTCGCTCATGACGATGTGGTACAGCTTGCCCGATACGCCGGTGTGCCCGTAATCAACGGCCTCTCTGACGACGAGCACCCGTGCCAGGCTCTCACTGATCTCTTCACGATATACGAGAAGAAGCGCCGCATAGAGGGCGTCAACCTGACCTACATAGGAGACGGCAACAATGTAGCTGCATCGCTCCTGCTTGCGGCGACTAAAATGGGCATGAACATAACGATCATCAGCCCTGATGGATACGAGATAAAATCGCAATACGTTCAACGGGCCAAGATTGACGCTGCCAAGTCGGGAGCGCGCATGCAATTCTCCAACGACCCCTATGACGTGGCAGGCAGCGACGTGATCTACACCGACACGTGGGCCAGCATGGGGCAGGAGGCCGAAGCCGAGAAGCGCGCGCGCATCTTCAAATCGTACCAGGTGAACGATGCCCTACTCAAGCAGACCGACGGCTCTCCACTCGTCATGCACTGCCTGCCTGCTCACCGAGGTCAGGAG
>JBBSIK010000347.1:0-4036 GCA_038232115.1 Chloroflexia bacterium | reverse complement strand
TCCCGCGTCATCGAAGGTGAGCAAAAACAGGTTGCTCCACTCGGCCTTGAAGGAGCCGTCTTTTTCATAGTAGGCGCTGTGCCCTTTTGCAGCCGCCCGGTTGCCCGCTACCAGTTGCGGCTCGTAGTGGGCGCTCCACGTGCCAGGCTCGTCCTGCCCTTCCAACCATGATGCAACTACCGCCTCGCGCCCCTTCACCACCGGGGAGTATGGTGTGTAGTGGTACTCCACGTCCTCTGTGAAAAGATCGCCGATGGCCTGAGCGTCATAGTTCTTCCAACATTCAATGTACCTGTTGAGCCATTCCGTTACGGTGTTCTCGCTTACCATCGTTTCCTCCTCATTGTATTGCTATGCGGACCTGCCCTCAGGCTGGGCCTGTTCGGGCGTGCCGGGCATAGTTTCGTCCCTGGGCCTCTTCTCTACAGGCTCGGACGGCTTATCAGACTGTTGCGCCAATCGCCCCCGGCGCACCTGGCACATTAGCGCCTTGCCTTCGTGCATGCTCACGTTCGCTTCGGTTATCATCGGCGTCAACTCGTTGGCCTGCCCGCCCGTCACCTCACCGGAGTAGCCGAAGTGGATTGGTATGCCGATCTGGTGTACCGGCTTGCCTCTGATCTTGAGGGTGTACAGGCGCGGCGTTACCATCGCTCGTGCTTCTATCTCCCCGCGTGGGCTGCTGATTACCACCCAATCGCCATGCTCGATGCCGCGCTCCTGGGCAAGTTCGGGGCTTATCTCGACGAACATAGCGGGCTGTAACTCATTGAGCCAGCTATCGAACCGGCTCATAGGGCCACTCAAGTAGTGCTCGGTCAGGCGGTAGGTAGTGGCTACGACGGGATACTCCGGGTCCATCGGCGGGGCAAGTGTATTGAAGCCACCGGGCGCGTCTAATGCTTTGGCGGTGGGGTTCTCTCGCTGCCTGTAAAGAGGGTTGTCGGCGGGCGATTCGAGCGGCTCGTAGTGCGTGGGCAGCGGTCCATCTTTCAGGCCGGACGAGGCGAAAAGCCAGCCTTTGCCGTCCGAGTGCATGATGAAGGGCGAGTCGCCGTCTATAGCGTCCAATCCCGTGGCGTCCGGCGTCGAGCGATAGCCCGGAGCTTTGTCGGACTGGAAGTCGGGGATGTCGTAGCCGGTCCATTTTTGGGCCTCCGGGTCCCACCAGACATACTTCTTGCGCTCGCTCCACGGCTTGCCCTCGGGATCGGCGCTGGCTCGGTTGTACATCATCCGCCGGTTGGCAGGCCAGGCCCACGCCCAGTTTGCATTCACATAGTCGTCAGGGCTGGATATTCGCTCGGCAGCGCGGTTACGCTCTTCCTCCGGCCACACCCCGCAGTATATCCAGCACCCACACGCCGTGCTGCCGTCGTCCTTCAACTCCTCAAATCCGCGCAGGAGTTGAAAGTCATGCGTTGTAAGTTCCGAGCTTTGGCCTCCGTTTTGCCCGTTATTCTCCACTCTTAACTTTCCACTTTCAACCTTCGACTCTGTTCGGTAGCCATTGATCTCCCGCAGCACCTTTTCGGCGCTTGGCTCGCCCTGTATGCGGCTCGGCGTACCGTCGGGGAGTATCTCAGGTTCATCTTGCGCATAGTCCCAGGTGAGATTGAGGAGACCGGCGTCGCGGTTGAGTGGACTGCCTGCGTACATCTGCTTGAGGCGGCGGCCCAGGTTCCAGATGAACCACAGGTCGGAGCGGCAGTCGCCAGGCGGGTCAACAGCTTTATCGTGCCACTGTACCAATCGCTGCGTGTTGGTAAGGGTACCCGGCTTTTCGGTGACGCCTGCTGCGGGAAGGAAGAAGACCTCGGTGCCGATCTTGGAGGGGTCGGGATTGTCGGGGCCTTCTTTCCAGAAGGTGGCGCTCTCCAGCAGAAAATAGTCGCGCACCACGAGCCAATCGAGATTGCGCAGCCCCTCGCGGTTGAGCTTGGCATTGGGCGCGCCCGCCGCCGGGTTCTGGCCTGTCAAGAACAGGCCCTTTATCTTCTTTTCGGCCATATTTATGAAGTTGGGTAGCTGCGAGTGGTCGCCCGACATGCGCGGTATCCAGCCGAAGCCCCATTCGTTCTCCGCCGTCGCCGCATCTCCATACCACGCCTTGAGCAGGCTCACCATAAACTTGGGCATGTTCGCCCAGTAGCCCTTCGACACTCGCTCCGACTCCAGGTATTCTCGCAGAGTGTTGTGCTTGGAGGCTTTGTCGGGTTGCTGCAAGTAGCCGGGCAGCAGGTTGTAGAGGGTAGGGATGTCGGTGGAACCCTGGATGCTAGCGTGTCCGCGCATCGCCATGATGCCGCCGCCGGGCCGTCCCATGTTGCCGAGGAGCAGTTGCAGGATAGACGCTGTGCGGATGATCTGCACGCCCGTCGTGTGCTGTGTCCACCCTACCGCGTAGACGATAGCCCCGGTGCGCTCGCGGCCCGAATTAGCCATCATTTGCTCGGCCACCTGCATGAATTGTTCGACCGAGCAGCCACACACGTCGGCCACCATCTCCGGGGTATAACGGACGTAGTGGCGGCGCAGGATGTTGAGCACGCAGTTGGGGTGCTGTAGCGTAGGGTCGCGATCGGGTTCGCCCTCTTCGTTTGCGCCGGAGGTTTTGCTCCACGAGTGGGTGGTGCCATGGTTCGACGAACCTGCTGCTTCGGGCTGCTTCGTACCTGCGTATTCCCAGTGGGCGTTCGGTATGTCGTACTCTTTTTTGTCCACGTCGAAGCCGGAGAAGATGCCCGCATTATCCTCGGCATCTATATACTGATCGTTGATGATCGTGGCGGCGTTGGTAAAGGGCAGGACATACTCCTTGAACCAGCGTTCCTGCTGCAACACCTGGTGTATCACGCCGCCCAGGAACACGATATCGGTGCCGGTGCGTATTGGCACGTAATCGGTGGCGCATGCGGAGGTGCGGCTGAAGTGCGGGTCCACGTGGATCACTTTGGCCCCACGCTCGCGGGCCTTTATCACGAAGCGGAAGCCGACGGGGTGGGCCTCGGCCATGTTGGATCCCATGATGGTAATGCAGTCGCTATTTTGCAGGTCTTCCTGAAAGCTTGTGGCGGCTCCGCGTCCGTAGGTGGCGCTCAAACTGGGCACCGAGGCGCTGTGTCATATGCGGGCCTGGTTCTCGATAGCCACGATCCCCAGGTTGTTGAACAGCTTCTTGATGAGGTAGTTCTCTTCGTTGTCGAGGGTAGCCCCGCCCAGGTGCGACATAGCTAGCGTATGGTTAAGCAGGTCGCCGTCTTCGTCGCGCTCGACAAAGGTGGCGTCGCGGGTTTCTTTCACGCGCTCTGCTATGTGCTCCATCGCCCAATCAAGCGGCTTCTGCTCCCACCTGTCGCTGTATGGAGCGCGGTAAAGCACCGTCTTGACGCGGTGAGGATTGATGTTTAGCTGGAGGGTGTTAGAGCCTTTGGGACAGAGGGTACCCTCGTTGATAGGGCTGCGTTCGTCGCCCTCGATGTCTATTATCTGCCCGCCCTTGACATACACTTTCTGCGCGCACCCCACGGCGCAATAGGGGCACACGCCGTTGACAGATACGGCATCCCTTATGCGCGAGTGCTTGGCGACGGAGATAGCGCTGTAGGGTTGTGGGCTGTTGCCGAGGCGGCGGAAGAGGTTACGCTTGTTTGCAGAATTGGAGCGCTTCATACTTGTTTCCTCACTCCTAACTACTATTTTCCCGCATTAGTATCTGAAATCCAGCTTGCTCAAAGTGGTGGTCGGACGGCAGGGCGGTAGTGACTCCGGCTTCCCTCATGGCTATAAACGAGATGCAATCTACCAGGTCCCAGGTCTTGTCGTGGTATGTCTTGTAAAGCTAAAAGGCCTGTTCAAAAAGCTCAGGAGTTAGATGAGACACCTCCACGTCGTTAGAGGTTAAGAGTTGCTCGATTGCTCCAATTGCTCCTTGTTTGTGACTGCGTGCCAGAGCATTGCCTACCTCAAGTAGGACAGCATCGGTGACAAGCAGCGAGCAGCCTCTAAACTGCTAGGCAAGCTCAGTAGCTTGCTT
>JBBSIK010000346.1:0-4041 GCA_038232115.1 Chloroflexia bacterium | reverse complement strand
TGAGGATATTGGCAGCATCCACCGCGCCCTCAGCAGCGACCGCGCCCACCAGCGTGTGCAGTTCGTCTATAAAGAGGATCGCGCCTGAGTCCTTGATCTCGGCGACAACCTTTTTCAGGCGTTCCTCGAACTCGCCGCGATACTTGGTGCCAGCCACCAGAGCACCCATGTCGAGAGCCAGCACGCGCTTGCCCTGCAACGTCTCCGGCACATCGTTTGAGATGATGCGCTGGGCCAGACCTTCCACGATGGCGGTCTTACCAACGCCCGGCTCGCCGATGAGGGCGGGGTTGTTCTTGGTGCGGCGCGAAAGTATCTGGATTACGCGCTCAATCTCCTTCTGGCGGCCAACCAGGGGACCCAGCTTGCCACTGCTGGCGAGCGCGGTAAGGTCGGTGCCCAGCGCGTCCACGTAAGGGGTCTTGCTAGATGTTTTGCCGCCCTGACCGCTGGAGTAGCCGCTAGAGCTTTTGAGCACATCTATCACTTGTGCGCGCACCTTCTCCAACGACACACCCAGACTCTCCAACACGCCCGCCGCTATGCCCTCGCCCTCGCGGACGAGGCCCAAGAGCAGGTGCTCAGTGCCTATATAATGGTGGTTGAGACGACGAGCCTCGTCCACCGCAAGCTCGATCACGCGCTTGGCACGAGGGGTGAGGCCGATCTCGCCCATCACCATGCGGTCTCCCCGCCCGATGATGAACTCCACGGCAGATCGCACCTTATGCAGCTCTATGCCCAGGTTGTTCAGCACGCGAGCAGCCACACCGTCGCCCTCGCGCACGAGGCCAAGCAGAATGTGCTCGGTGCCTATGTAGTTGTGGTTGAAGCGCTGCGCCTCTTCCTGTGCTAATTGCAGGACTTTGCGCGCTCGTTCGGTGAATTTATCAAATCTATCAGTCATTTCTTTCTCCAACCAGGTGAGGGCTACTCAACAACTCTATCTTTCTCTTGCCCCCGCATTAGCGCCCATATTGTTAGCGTAGATGTAAGATGTAGAACGAACTGCCTTACCCTGTTTGCCCCATCACGTCTGTGCCAGGCAGTCCGATGTGTTATGTAAGTGTTGTACCCAGGTACCCGTAGAATGGCTTTCCCATTATATTATACGTTCAGGAGTTGCTAGAGGTTGCCCGATCACCTGTGTATAAATGCTGTCCATGCAGTAAAGATACTTCCCACGCGATTTGATGTCAAGGCCTGCGGAGATAACTTTATAGCTAGTGGTCAAGGCCCGTAGGTAGGGGGTTGGTGCCGTAAGGACCTTAATAAATGGGGGCGGCAGGGGTCTGCCTCATGTCTATATTATACCACATTCGGGCAGAGCAACAGGGCAAAATGGGCGGGATGTGCCTGGTCTTTTGGGTAGTATTGCCGGCGCAAAACGTGGGAAGTACAATATAACGAAAGGAGTTACGAATGGAACCTGATATTGACGTAGACGATTCAAGCAAGAAGGACCTAGAGGCCGCAGTCTGGGGCCGCGCCGCCGGTACCTACAGCCGGGTCGGCCCACCATTCTTCCAGTATTTCGGCAAAGAACTGGTACGCAGAGCGCCTATTGAACCGGGCGACAAGATACTGGATGTAGCCGCAGGTCGGGGTGCAGTGCTCTTTCCGGCAGCCGAGAAGGTAGGTGCATCAGGGTTGGTGATGGGTACAGACTTCTCGGAAGGCATGGTGCAAGAGACTGGCAAGGAGATCGCGGCATCCGGCGTTACAAACGCACAAATACGCCGCATGGACGCCGAGCGCCTGGCGTTCGCGGATGCATCTTTCGACTGTGTGCTGTGCGGATTCGCTATCTTTTTCTTTCCGCACCTCGACCGCGCCCTGGCCGAGCTTCGCCGGGTGTTGAAGCCGGGAGGCGCTCTAGCTGTTACCACGTGGGGCAAGGGAGACGAGCGGTGGGCGTGGCTGGACGAGATGCGGAAAGGCCCAATGGCCGTATCTGCACAGGAGAGCCAAACCCACCAGGCAGGTCCGCACTTTGAGACGCCGGAGGGCATGAAAGAAATACTGGCCCGCGCGGGTTTTGTCAACGTCGAGGTGGTGGAAAGCGAGATGGAGTTCCTGTTTGCGGACGAGGATGCTTGGTGGGCCACCCTATGGTCGCACGGTGCGCGGCTCGCACTTGAGAACCTTCCACCGCAGGCCCTTGAACGCGCAAAAGCCTTCGCCTACAGCAAGATGCGGCACATAAAGCAGCCCAACGGTATACCCACGATCCACCGGGCACTGATCACAGTAGCCACCAAACCTGGCGATTGACGGGTCGTGACCGGTGGGCAACGTGCCAATTGCAGCTTATTCAGGACGTCACTGGAAGGACGAAAAGAAAGGCGCTGCATATTGAGTGCAGCGCCTTTCTTCCTTTGGCGTCTAAACTCTAACCGTTGAACTCGCCGCCACTGCCACCTGCTTCACCGTCCACCGGCTCGGCATTCGCCACTTCGGGAGCAGCTTCAGTAGCGCCTTTAGCATCGTCCTTGTCAGTGTTCTTATCACTGGCTGTAATATCGCCTATACCAGTGATGACACTGCTTATGGCACCGCCTATGACGCCACCTATGGCACTGCCCAAAGTAGCAATACCCCCGCCGTGCGTCTCTTCACCGCTATGAGTGTCGCTATTCTCGCTACCGGCCTCGCCACTGCCGCCTGTTTCGCCGTCCACCGGCTCAGCATCGGCCACAGATGGCATGCCCTCAGCACCGCTTACGGCACCAGAGCTGGTATCGCTGGCAGCCGTCTTGTTATCAGCATCAGCATCAGCATCCGTGGCCGAAGGGTCGGCTGTGTCTGTGGCGCTGTCTTCCGGGGCCTCGGCAGCATTGGGGGCGTTGCTTGCGACTGCACCTGTGTCTACGTCGTTGAGAGAAGCGGTCTCCTCTCCCGTGTCACCGGAGTCCGTAGCAGAGTCTGTAGCGGCAGTCTCCACATCGGTATCACCGCCGGAGGTGTCGTCCTGAGCACTCTCGACGCTCTCGGAGGAGGGCATCGAAGCCTCGGTCTCGACATCGGCAGTACCGCTATCCCCGTTAGCATAGCTCGATATATCGGTGCTGCCGGTATCAGTGGCAATATCAGTAGCAGCCTCAGAAGGAGGTGCAGCTACAGGATTGGGCTGCTCGGTCTGCCCACTCTGCTCCACCTCGATACCTGGAGTAGCCTCCTGAGTCTGGGAGGCCTGGACATCCTGAGACCTGCCTGCAGAGGTCGAGGTGTTAGCGTCACCGGCATCAGCCACAGGCAGGCTACCCTGCTGCTGAGCGAAGGTTGCAAAGGCCTGGGCCATCGCGCTCATCGGCTCTTCCGCAACCGGCCCTGCATTACTCGCGCCGCGCTGGTCTCGGTCCTTATCACGGTCCCTGTCCCGGCCACGGTCCCTATCACGCTGCTGAGGCTCGCGCATAAACTGGGCCTGGCGTGCCGGCAAGGGCTGGGAAGGCTCAGGCGCGGGTGCCTGAGCGGGTGGCATGTTGCGCGCCTGTGGGCTGGCATAGGGATCTATCTCAGTGGTCACTTCCATGCCCGGCTTCGCCATGTCTACCTGGCTAGTAACAGCGCCCGACTCGTATACACCCTCTGTCCCATAAGCGCCAGGCTCGCCTGCTCCCGAAGCCCCATCCTCGTTCATCCGCTTGAGCGAGAGGCCGATACGGCGCTTCACCGGGTCGATGCGGATCACCTTAAGGTCAACCACATCGCCTTCCTTGACCACGTTCTTGGGGTGAGCCACGCGACCCTCGTCAAGCTCGGATACGTGTATCAGGCCTTCGATGCCATCATCGAGCCTGGCGAACGCGCCAAAGCTGGTGAGCTGGGTGATAGTGCCGCGCACTACCTGGCCCAATGTGTAGTTTTCGGTGATTGTGCTCCACGGCTCAGGCTGGGTGCGCTTGAGCGACAGGGCGATCTTGCGCTCATTGGGATCAACCGACAGCACATACACGTCTATGTGGTCGCCTACTTTGAGTACTTCCCTGGGATCGTTCACGCGCTTCCACGAAAGCTCAGAGAGATGGATGAGGCCGT
>JBBSIK010000345.1:0-4047 GCA_038232115.1 Chloroflexia bacterium | reverse complement strand
GTCCTCGCATTATGCAAAGACATACACGACCTTCGCGCGCGGCTGGGTAAAATCATCGTCGCGCAGGACGTAGAGGGCAGTCCCATCACCTCGGAGCAAATGAGGGCTGCGGGCGCTATGACGGTGCTTCTGCGCGACGCCATCAAGCCTAACCTCATGCAGACGCTTGAAGGCACGCCCGCGCTCGTTCACTGCGGCCCTTTCGCCAACATCGCACACGGCAATTCGTCTATCCTGGCAGATTACATAGGCATCAAGTCAACCGAGTTCCTCATAACCGAGGCGGGTTTCGGGGCTGACATGGGCTTTGAAAAGTTCTGCGACATAAAGTGCCGCATGAGTGGCCTCACGCCGGATGTGGCGGTAGTCGTAGCCACGGTGCGCGCCCTCAAGATGCACTCTGGACGGTTCAAGATAGTGGCAGGCAAGCCCCTCGACCCCGGTCTCACCACGGAGAATCTGGAGGCGCTTGAAGAAGGGGCCGCCAATCTGGTGGCTCAGATCGAAAACGTCCGTAAAATGGGTCTCCCCGCCGTTGTTGCAATAAATGCGTTTCCCACCGACACGGAAGCCGAGTGGGCGCTCATAGAGAAGGTAGCCAGGGCGGCAGGGGCAGTCGCGGCCACACCCACCACCCACTACGCGGATGGCGGCAAGGGTGCGATAGACATGGCACGCGCGGTCGTGGAAGCTGCCAACGGGCCTTCCAACTTCCACTTCCTGTATCCGCTTGACATCAGCATAAAAGCGAAGATCGAAGCGATTGCCACGCAAATGTACGGCGCGCAGGACGTAGAGTACTCAGAGACAGCAGAAAGCCGCATTGGGAGCATCGCGCGTATGGGCTACGGCGGATTGCCGGTCTGCATGGCAAAGACGCATCTGTCGCTATCGCACGACCCGAAGCTCAAGGGCCGGCCAACCGGATTCACACTTCCCGTCCGCGACGTGCGTCTCTCCGCGGGCGCCGGCTTCATATATCCTCTCTGCGGCGAAATGATGACGATGCCAGGCCTCCCTTCCGACCCTGCGGGCACTCACATGGATATAGACGAAGATGGTAACGTCGTGGGGCTGCACTAGATTGACACCCCCGCACAAATGCCGTATCATACCGTGTGCGGCTGCGGTCGCGCTTCTTTATAGCGTGAGCACTTCTTTGTGCGCACACTCTGGTCCCTTTCCATCCCCAGCTATGGGCGCAAAAGGAGACAGCTTAGTTTGATGCCTCGCCATCCCAAGACTCCACGCATCCTTCGAGCAGCACTCTTGTGCCTGTGCCTCGTTGTTTCAGGCACTCCCTTCCTCTTCATGGGGAATGCACAGGTGAGCCGTGCCTCACAAGTTGCCCGTATTGCCAGTCCGAACGGTCTCCTTATCAACGAAGCGTTCGATAGCCAGACACCTGCCAACGAATATTTCGAGATGTTCAACACAAGCAATGTTTCGATAAACCTCTCAACCTATACGATATATAACCGGGACGGTAACACACCACTGTCCGGCCTGGACAACCCCGTTATCGGGCCAAACGAGTATCGGGGTATCGGCCCTACTCAGTTGCACACTGCCACTATCGGTGGGCCGACCGGGCTTAGCCAGAACGACTTCCTGGGCCTCGTCAACACCTCACCCAGCGATGCCATTATAGATGTCGTGAACTGGGGCGGCTCTCCCAACCTGGGCTGGCCGAATTATGAGAAGTTCCGCACGGAGTTCTTCACCTCCAACATTCCGACTATCCCCCCAGCCGACGATGTGCTTTCTCTCCAGCGATGGCCGGATGGGCTGGACAGCGATACCGGTAAGGACTTCGCCCAGATACAGAGGTCACCCAATGCTCCTTCGTGCGCCGATCCGAATGAGGGACGCACCAATGATGACAGCCTGGCTAACGCGATAGTTCAGGAACTGAGCACGACAGTCCTGCACCGTCTCTGCCCCGCAGGTGATCGTGACTTTATCTCACTCAACCTTACCACCAACTTTACCTACACCCTAAAGACTATTATCCCCTCCGGTTCGCAGGCGAACACCATTTTGCGCCTCTATAGCCCTGACAACGTAGTGGTTGCGGAAGACACAGATACCACGACCAGGGACTCCTTCATCAGGTTTCGGCCAACGAGTAGCGGCACTTTCAAGGCACAGGTGACCGATGTCAACGGCGGTGGCGCGGCGGGACCGGTGTGGCTATACAGCTTCAGGGCTGAAGCCGAGTCGGGCGCTACGAGCACACCCACGCCACCGGCAGTAACTAACTGCCTCGACCAGTACGAGCCTGACGATCAACTTGCCCAGGCTCCGAGCATTACGTTGAACAGCGAGCAGACTCATACTCTCTGTCACCCTGATGGCACGCGCGACACGGATTGGGTCGCGGTCCAGGTGAGCGCGGGCAAGGTATACACATTCCTTACAAAGAACCTTTCAAGCCCGGTTGATACAATCATCAGTCTGCATTCCGCCGACGGCACCAAACTGTTCGAGAATGACGACTACGACCCCGGCCAGGGTCTTGCATCAAGGATTGACTACAACTTCTCGCAAGGTGGCCTGTACTACCTGCGTATCCGCAACAAGACCGATGCAACGGGCGTCGGGTACCAGTATACTGTTGCCTTTGCATCGAGCGGCCAGCTTCCGGCTACGGCCACAGGCACGGCCAGTGCGACGGCCAATCCGAATACGCCTACACCTACTGCGGCCCCCTGCGTGGATGCCTACGAGCCGGACGGCGTCGCCGCGACCGCCAGACTCTTTTACATAGGCAGCACCCAGAAGCACAGCATCTGCCCGGCCACCGATGCCGACTGGGTGCGCTTCTACGCGAGAGCAGGCAAGGTCTACACGATCCGAACGGCCAACCTGGGCGTCGGCCTGGACACATACATGTACCTGTTCGACAGCGATGGCAGTACTATCCTGGCGCAGAACGACGATGGTGGCGATGGCGTTGCTTCCCGCATTGATTTCTATCCGAAGCGGGATGACTACTATTTCGCGCAGGTCAAGAACGCGGGCGACATCGGAGGCCCCGACCAGACATACGATCTCATCCTCACAGTGGCCGCTGGAGTGCCCCAGCCCGCCTCAACCGCGACCTTCATCGGCGCGCCTGCGGTGACTGTGACATCAGGTTCTCAGCCGCCTACTGTCGTTATCCAGCCGACGAGGCCCCCATTGCCAAGCCCAACGCAGGGAACGATCCTGCCAACACCCCTCGTGGCGAATGTTACGGCTGTCGCGTCACCTCCCGGACCCCAGCCTTCCCAACAGCCCACTATCGGGCGTGTGGCCCCAGTTCCTACTCTGACAACGCAGCCTGCGGTCACTCCGGTATCGCCGACTGAGGTTCGGGTGCCTATCGAGGTGCCACCCACCGCAGTCGGAAGCACTGAGGCCGCGCCCAGCCCTACCGCGCAGGTGATTATCGTGCCGAACGTGCCTCGGACCGGCGAGCTTGATCCGGCACGACAAGAGCAGGCGCGCGGGCCGCAGGTCATCGTGCTGCCCACCAGAGTTGCAGCGATAAAAGCGCCGGAAATCATGGTGAAACCGCCAGTTGTTGAGCAGCCGGGCACGAACCTTGCACCAATGTTATTCAGATTGTTCTACGACCGCAACCGCAACGACCAATTCGACACTGGAGAGGGTGTGCGCGGTATCAACGTCTACTTTGTGCCCACAGACGCAACAAACGTGGCGCTGGGTGCGTTAACAACCACGGAGAATGGCTCCGGCAAAGTAATGCTGCCAGATAAAGAGCAGCGGATTTACATACCATACCTCGGCATAAACATGCCGTTGGCGAGGTTCCCCGACCGTGAATTGCATTCGCTGTGGCTGCCGTCCACGCAACTACCCACGCGGATACCATAGATCGAGAAAAACACTAATAAAGAGGCTCTGTAGATGACGCACGATCATACCGATCCCGATGTCCTGTCTACCTCCACTCCTCCGGACCAGGGGTCAGCGGGGGACGTTTCAACGACTGGCCACTCCGCACACGACGTACAGGCTGCGGGCATGGCGGGCGCCGAT
>JBBSIK010000344.1:0-4053 GCA_038232115.1 Chloroflexia bacterium | reverse complement strand
GCGCAACATCTCGGCCTTCATCATGCCCAAAGACACGCCCGGCCTGAGCGTGGGCAAGCCGGAGAGGAAGATGGGCATCCGTGCCTCGGAGACCACCCAGCTTATATTCGAGGACGCCGAGATAGCCGCCGAAAACCTGCTGGGCACCGAGGGTGAGGGCTTCAAGATCGCCATGTCGCTGCTCGATAGCGGGCGCATCGGCATCGCGGCGCAGGGCGTGGGCATAACACAGCGCGTGTTCGAGGAAGCCACCAACTACAGCATAGGCCGTGAGCAGTTCGGCGGCCCCATCTCCGACCACCAGGCGATCCAGTTCATGCTGGCAGACATGGCTACCGGCCTCGACGCCGCCCGCCTCCTCCTCTATCGAGCCGCCACCATGCGCGACAAAGGGCAGCGCGTGACCAAAGAGGCCAGCATGGCAAAGCTGTTCGCCACCGAGCTTGCCATGAAGAGCGCGCATGCCGCAGTGCAAATCCACGGTGGCTACGGCTACGTCAAAGAGTACCCGGTCGAGCGGTTCTTCCGCGACGCCAAGATAGGCGAAATCTACGAAGGCACCTCCCAAATCCAGCGCATCGTCATCGCCTCCAGCCTCCTCAAAGCCTCCCGGCCCTCTACTGAATAGCCCCACTGAGCTACGAAACGCAAAGACGCAAAGACGCAAAGGACGCGCAAAGATTAGGAAGGGTTACGCATTACGCGAGGAGCCGCAATGCCCTATTTCGAGAACAACGGTGCGCGCATCCACTACGAGGTGCGGGGCGAAGGCGAGCCTGTGCTGGTGATGCACGGATTTACGGAGAGCGCGCTCGACCTGGAAGACCTTATCAACGCGATTGCCGCCCAATATCGCGTAATTGCGCCTGATATGCGGGGCTACGGACGTTCTGAGCCGAAGCCACGCATATATACGCCCGACTTCTATACTGAGGACGCGCACGAGATGGCCGCGCTGCTACGCCATATGGGTATCGAGCGGGCGCATGTTGTGGGTTTCAGCGACGGGGGCGAAGTGGCGCTGCTCATGCCGATCTTGTATCCCGACATGGTGCGCTCGGTCGTAGAATGGGGCGCGGCGGGAACCTTGCGAAGTAGCGAACCCAACAGCATCGCCGGGGAGTTGGACCAGATTTATAATATGATTGACAACCCGACGGATGAGATGCGCGGCTGGGCCGATTACGTCAAAGAGCAGTACGGCGAGGAAGTGGTGCGCAGTATGACACAGGGTTGGGCCGAGGCCAGCAAAGCGATACTGGCAAGAGGTGGCGACATCAGCCTCTCCCGCGCGGGTGAGATAAAGTGCCCCACCCTCCTCATCAGTGGCGAAAACGACCCCTTCGCCACGCCTGCCATGACCCGCGAACTAGCCGCCCGCATCCCCAACGCCACCGTCGAAATCGTGCAAGGCGCGGGTCACTCCGTCCACTATGAGCAGCCGGAATGGTTCACAAAGAGGGTGCAGGGCTGGCTGAAACGACGATCTGAAACGTGAAACGTGATGCGGCTAGTAAAGAGAGTCTCTCCAATTCCAGCATCCATCTTTACGAGCCTCATCACGTTTCACGTTTCACGTTTCAGATCGTCGTTTTCCTCGCCGCCCCCAGCGCCGCCACGCCTGCCAGGATCACCAACATAGCTACTACCCCCAGCCAGGTGATATGCTCGCCTGCGAGGGCGACGCCCAGGATGACGGCCACTACGGGATTTACGTAGGCGTAGCTGGTGGCGAGGGCGGGGCGCACGTGGTTCAGCAGGTAGACATAAGCACTGAAGGCTATCAGCGAGCCGAAGGTTATCAGATATACCAGCGCGCCTATTGATTGGGCAGAGGGCATGGCATTCAGATGCTCGCCGAGCGCCAGGCTTATCACGAAGAAGACCACCCCGGCCACCAGCATCTCGGCGGCGCTCGACATCATGCCCACCGGCATAGGCAGGCGCTGGCTCCAGATAGAGCCGAACGCCCAGGCTATCGGCGCGATAAACAGGGCCACCGCTCCCCAGGGGTTAGCGCGAAAGTCGCTCTCCAGGCTCAACATCGCCACCCCCGCGAAACCCAGCCCCAGCCCGACCCATTCCGAGCGTGCGGGCCACTTGCCCCACAACCCGGCGAATAGCGCGGCCCACAACGGCGTAGTAGCTATCACCAGCGCGGCCAGGCCCGAAGCCACCCACTGCTCGGCGAACGTCACCATCCCGTTGCCGCCCACCAGCAGGAGCAGTCCCACCAGCGCCGCCCCACCCCACTGCGCCCGCGTAGGAGCAGCATGGCCGCGCAACCGCAGCACGACAAACAGCAAGCTGCCCGCCACAATGAAGCGCACACCCGCCATCAAGAACGGCGGAAACGTCTCCACGCCGATCCTGATAGCCAGGTAAGTCGAACCCCAGATCAGATACAGCGACAACAACGCCGCCAGCATCGGCAACCGGCTGCTCTTGCCCTCCGTCGCTGCGGAAGACGCTTGTTCTACTTTGTTTATCGAATGCTCTCTTATAGCCATAACGAGTTAAAAGTTGGAAAGCGGGAAGTGGAAAGTAAGGAGTGCAGAGTACTTGCTAGCTGTTGGGTGTTAGACAAGAATACCAACAATAACCTTTGTACTCCCGTCTTCTAACCACTATCGTTTATTCCATTTTTTGCATGCACGACCATAGAGTCGTTGTCGAGCCGTATTCATTGTGCGTGTCCGTCCTTATGAAGCGGCGGTTGATAAAACTTTGGAGTACGGACATCGCAATGCTCAGGTCCACAGTTCGTCCGCACCAACGTGATAGCCCCTCGGCTACTTGTCGCGCCGTCATATCGCCTATGCAACATAGCATATCGTCAACAGTGATTGCCAGGTTCGCGCCTGTTACTCCCAGGGAGGAGGCGCGACGAACATATATCCTGTCGGGGCACACATGGGTATAATTTAGCTCCTCTTTCACATATTCACCGCACCCGTCACACATCGTCCACTTGGGTATCAGCCTTTCTATCCCGTACCTCGGTTTGCGCGCCACCTGGTATATCCGCGTAGGCCGCACATAAGTCGCTTTGGCCCACGCCTCGTGCTCTTGCTCCTGCTCATACTCGGCCAGCAAGCCAGTCTTGCCTTGTGCAGCCTCCGACTGGGTTTCAGCAGTGGACTTGTTCGCTGAACGCTTCGTGCATTGAAGTATCTCATGCGTTGCCAACTTGTAGGTGCTGATCTGAGCGCCGCAATGCGGGCAAATAGTCGTGTTTGCTGCTTGTCCACTGCTACGAGGCGGCTTTGCCTGTTCGTTGTGTTCCGTCATGGATTGTTACTCCTTGTAAACTAAGGCCGTGCGCGTGACTGCCCTTCCTATATGCGACGAGTAGCGCTTGTGACCCTATTATATGTTCCATACAAGTAGAGCATGTGCGACAGCGCGGCTATTTACAAAAATGAGTAGGTTTTCCGAGTAAGCCATGACCCTGCGAGCTACCGTTGTGAATGAAAATAGCAGTTGGGGTGCAACACCCAATTGTAGGGGCAGGTACAGAGGGCGTTGCCTCCAACTAATTACCAACAGAGTACCTGTAGCGGGTCCGCCCTGCGACTAAAGTCGCGGGCTATGTAAACGAAAGTCCGCCTACGCGGACTGGGTAGGGTAACAAGCTAGGATTCTAGCTACAAAATAACGGTATAGGGAGTCCGCGCAGGCGGACTTTCGTCTGCATAGCCCGCGACTTTAGTCGCAGGGCGGGCTTGGGACACGGTTCTATATTGAATTAGTTGGAGTCAATGGCACAGGGACCTGCCCCTACAAGGGCTTTGCACCCATATTCTGAACACTTACCAAGTGATTCTTCACTGTGTTCAGAATGCCAAGAGGCAGTTTGGTTTATGCTCACCAACTGCTTTGCAAACAGGTTCCAGCAAAAGTAACTCATACCCTGTCTGACGTTTTGCCAGTAATGATGGCCTATAGGGTCATGGCTTACTCTGAACACTTACCTATTTAATAGAGTAAATAAGAGCAGAAAGGCAGACGAAATATTTTGCCGGGCGCTCATATACTCTGCGGCTATAGGTG
>JBBSIK010000343.1:0-4080 GCA_038232115.1 Chloroflexia bacterium | reverse complement strand
TCCCCTTTTAGAGCTTGATGGCTATCATGAGCCGCTTATGAGCACCTGCTAACGTTTGAGCAGCTCCCTGGCCGCATGAGCCACGTGGCGCGGGGTCAACCCGTATTTCTCGAGGAGAGCATCGTCCGGGCCGGACTCGCCGAACGTGTCCTGCCAGCCGACACGCTTGATGAGCGTGGGGTGCCGCTCGCTCAACGTTTCGGCCACCGCGCCGCCCAGCCCGCCTATGATGCTGTGGTCTTCCGCTGTAACCACACGCCCGGTCCGTACTGCGGCCTCCACTATCGCTTCTTCGTCGAGCGGCTTGATGGTCGGCACGTGCAGCAGGTAAACAGATATTCCTTCAAGTTGGAGCATATCGGCTGCGTCCAGAGCGCGCGTAGTCTGCACGCCGGTGCTTATAATGGCGACATCGGTGCCTTCGCGCAAGACGACAGCCTTGCCCAGGACGAAGTTGTAGCTCTCATCAAAGATCACGGGGCTGGGGTCGCGGGTCAGGCGTATATACATCGGGCCGACGTGCTCGCAAGCCGCTCGCAGCACCTGGCGCAATTCCGGTCCGTCGGCGGGGACTACCACAGTCATGTGGGGCATGGCGCGCATCACGGCTATATCTTCTACCGACTGGTGCGTCTTACCAGTCTTGCCTGTCAGGAGGCCGGAGTAGCCGCCTGTTATCTTGACGTTGAGGCTAGGCTGGGCTATTACCACCCTCACCTGATCGGCGGCGCGCTTCACCGCGAACGCCGCGAAAGTGCTAATGAAAGGGATGAAGCCAAGCGTCGCCAGCCCCGCTGCCGTCCCCATCATATTCTGCTCGGCGATACCCATCTGAAGGAACTTGTCAGGGCGACACTCAGCGAAGATATCGGCCCGCGTGCTGTTGCCAAGATCACCGTCGAGCACGAGTATATCAGGGTACTGTTCGGCCAACTCGCAGAGGGTCTCACCGAAGACGACTCGCAATGCCTCCTGACTTACCTGTTTGGCTTCAATGGCCATTGTCGATCCTGTTCTCTGATTGCCCCAATTCCACTAGAGCCTGCTCCAATTCCTCTGGGGTGGGTACTTTAGCGTGCCACTCGAACGCCCCGGACATGAACGATACGCCCTTACCTTTGACTGTGGAGGCGATAATGATGGTCGGTTGCTCTTTGTGTGCCTGCGCCTGATCGCAAGCGTCAATTATCTGAGGTATGTTGTGGCCGTCTATTTGTATGGTATGCCAGCCGAAGGCGCGCCACTTGGCCTCCATTACCGACGGGTCAGGGTCCCAGGGCGGTGTGCGGTGTTTGATAGTTTCGCCCCTCCAACCGTACTGCTGGAGCCTGTTGAAATCGAGGATGGCGGTGAGGTTATCGAGCTTATAGCGCGCCGCCACGAAAGTCGCCTCCCATATCTGCCCCTCCTGGCATTCGCCGTCTCCAATCAGCACCCATGTATGCCAATCCTGGCCGAGCAACTTTGCTCCCAGCGCCATTCCGAGGCCCGGGGATAGTCCTTGTCCAAGCGAGCCGGTAGACATATCAAGCCCCGGCAGGCGGGTCATGTCGGGGTGGCCCTGGAGCGGAGAGTCGATGGCGTCGAAGGTGAGTAGCTCTTGCCTGGGGAAGTAGCCCCGCGCCGCCAGGGTGGAATAGAGGGCTATCGATGAATGGCCCTTCGACATGATAAAGCGGTCACGCTCCGGCCAGTCCGGCTCATCAGGCCGTATATCGAGCACACGGAAGTAGAGCGCAACCAATATGTCGGCGCAAGACAGCGGACCACCCAGATGACCCCCCTGGGCGTGATGCACCGCGCTCACACAATCGGCGCGCACCTGGGCAGCCAGACCTGCCAGTTCGTCCGGATCTGGTTGCTCAATCTTTCTTGGTCGTTCGGCTGCGATGGTGTCCTTTGCGTCCATGATCTGCTCTAATCCTTGTGCGGAGTGTTTGCATAAACATCGGTCCTGCCATGAGCGGGTCCAACTGTATGCCGCTAGCATAACACGCTGCATGGGACTAGTCAATCTAATCTGGCGGCGCGCATTGGGAGGCGCCGATATGCTATGATATACAGGCAACAAGCGCTGCAAATGCCCATTTGCTGGCGGCGTTCGGAGGAGGATATGGTGACATGAGCGAGCATACGACCAAACGGATGACGATGGCCCAGGCGACCATCGCCTTCCTTAAGAACCAGTACGTCGAGCGGGACGGCATAGAACAGCCTTTCTTCGCGGGGTGCTTCGGCATCTTCGGGCATGGCAACATCGCGGGCGTGGGCCAGGCGCTCGGCCAGCATACCGATTTTCGCTATTATCAGAGCCGTAACGAGCAGGCGATGGTGCATACCGCGGTGGCCTACGCGAAAACCAGGAACCGCCTCCAAACTTTCGTATGCACATCCTCCATTGGGCCGGGGGCCACCAACATGGTCACCGGAGCCGCCGTCGCTACCGTCAATCGCCTGCCGGTGCTCCTCCTCCCAGGCGACATCTTCGCCCGCCGCAACGTTGCCCCGGTACTGCAACAACTCGAGTGGGAGCAGAGCCAGGATATCTCGGTCAACGACTGCTTCAAGCCGGTCAGCCGCTACTGGGACCGGATAAACCGCCCTGAGCAACTGCTGACCTCCCTGCCCGAAGCGATGCGGGTGCTTACCAGCCCGGCGGATTCAGGCGCAGTAACACTCGCGCTGCCCCAAGACGTGCAGGCCGAGGCGCACGCTTACCCTGAGGCCTTCTTTCGCAAACGAGTATGGCATATATTGCGCAATCGCCCGGACCGTAGCGCGCTTGAGCGAGCCGCGGAGTGGATAAGGGCCGGCAAGCGTCCACTGATCGTAGCGGGCGGGGGAGTGATATACTCTGAGGCTACCGAGGAGTTGCGCCGCTTCGTAGAGACGACAGGCATACCGGTGGGCGAGACGATGGCGGGCAAGGGGAGCCTGCGCTACGATCACCCACTAAACCTGGGTGCGATTGGCGCAACCGGAACGCTGGCCGCCAACCGCATCGCTAAGGAAGCCGACCTGGTGATAGGCATCGGCACCCGCTACAGCGACTTCACTACCGCATCAAAGACGGCGTTTCAGCACCCCGAAGTGCGCTTCATCAATATCAACGTGGCCGAGTTCGATGCCTACAAGCATCATGCACTCCCCTTGGTGGGAGATGCCAGAGTCACGCTAGAGGAGTTGGCGACGCTGCTGGAGGGGTACAGCACGGACGAGGAGTACCGTCGCCTATCAGAGAGACTGCACGCCGAGTGGGACCAAGAGGTCGAGCGTATCTATAGCATCCGCAACACTCCTTTGCCGAGCCAGGGCGAGCTGATCGGAGCAGTCAACGAACTGGGCGACCCCGATGGGATCATGGTCTGCGCCGCAGGCAGCATGCCGGGCGACCTGCACAAGTTGTGGCGGGTGCGTCACCCAAAGAACTATCACCTTGAATACGGCTACAGCACTATGGGCTACGAGATCGCCGGGGGCTTAGGGATTAAGATGGCCGAGCCGGAGCGCGAAGTGTACGTAATAGTGGGCGACGGCAGCTACCTGATGCTCTCATCCGAGATCGTTACTTCCATTCAAGAAGGCTACAAGCTGACTATCGTGCTGTTCGATAACCACGGCTACAAGAGCATCGGTGCGCTCAGCCGCTCGCTCGGTCAGGACGGCTTCGGCACGCGCTATGTCTATCCCAAAGATGGCGTGCTGCAGGGGGACGAACCTGGGGAGAACGGTGGGGAGGCGCAGACTCTGCCGATTGACCTGGCGGAGAACGCACGCAGCCTTGGCGCCTGTGTCTTCAAATGCGAAAGCTACGGCGACTTTGTGGAAGCGTTGGATGCGGCCAAATCGACCGACCGCACAACGGTAATCTACATCCAGAACGACCGTATGGTGAGCGTACCCGGCTACGAAAGCTGGTGGGACGTGCCGGTGGCCGAAGTGAGTGAAATGCCGGCGGTAAATGCTGCCCGCAAAGAGTGGGAGGAGATGCGGGCAAAAGAGCGCTATTATCTATAACGGCCTGAATTGCGTAAGCAAGGACCAGCCCACATCTTGATAGCGACCACCGACCACGCGTTA
>JBBSIK010000342.1:0-4091 GCA_038232115.1 Chloroflexia bacterium | reverse complement strand
ACGATGGTGATAATGATGGGCAACTCTTCGGGTATGGTAGCGAAAGCAACCGTCAGGCCAGTGAGCGCCATCGTCTGCCAGGGCTTGCCCCATACGAGACCGAGCACTACCACCAGCGCGCTGAGGGCAAGGCTGACCACGAGCAGTTGACGCGCCAGCCCCTTCATGCTGAGTTGGAGGGGCGTCTTCGGCTCTTTGGCCTCTGCCACCAGCCCGGCGATGCGCCCTAGCTCGGTCTTCATGCCCGTGGCCGTGACAACGGCGCGACCCCGCCCACGCACCAGCACGCTGCCCGCGTATACCATACTTTCCTTGCTATCGCCGGCACCACCAGCACCACCGGCATCATGCGCGTTACCAGCGTTACCGGTGACATAACCAATGTGCTTGTTTACGGGGGCGCTTTCGCCTGTCAGCTGCGATTCGTCGGCAGCGACGTTATACGCTTCGACCAGCCTGGCATCTGCTGGCACCCGCTCGCCAGTGGCAAGCAGGATAAGATCGCCGGGCACGATCTGTTCGGTAGGGACCTGGCGTACCTCGCCATCGCGTACAAGGGGCGCTGTGGGTGGCGCATAGTGCTTCAGAGCAAGCACGGCTGACTTGGCTCTGTATTCGGTGAACACCTCCACGGCCACCACGGAAGCTACTACGAATAGGATAGCCAGTACATCGCTCAACTCGCCCAACAGGGAGTAAACCACGGCCACTAGCAGCAGCAGGGCGATAAGTGGCTCGCGCACTTCCTCGGAGAGTACCGACCAGAGCGTGACCTGGCGCGGCTCTACCAGGCGGTTGGGGCCATATTGTTGCAGGCGTAATGCGGCCTCGCTGCTGCTCAAACCCTCAGCTACAACTGCTGGTGTGCTGTTTTGTTGCATTAATTGGCACCCGCATTAACTGGTAATATTGTGGCATTCTTATTCCATGTCTATACTGAGTTGCCCAACATCATCCTCTGATAGAAGGGAAGGTTGTCCGCTCAACACTTGGGACATGTCTGTATGGCACGAATCCATTGATGCCAGGGCTGGATATGTCCTAGCTATGTCCTGGCCTTGAGTATAAGGCAACTGTGGGACCTGTCAAGCCTGCCAGCAAAGAGGTAAAGAGAACCTAACGCACCTCATCCTTACCGTACACTTTCGTTCGGATGATACTCACAGGCCAATTACACAACTTCTAGCATACAGCCCCGAAGTTTCCCACATTATTATGACAAGTTCGACTTCCGCGTCCCGGGGTGCTAGAATGCTGTTATAGGTTAACTAAGGCTGATTGGTTAACCTTTAGATTCAATCGGGCAAAGAGCCGGTTTCATGGCCGGGCATGGGGCAAATAACATAAAGCTGGTGGAGGGTAGACCGTTATGGCCGGTGCGATCATTGAAGGTGTCGGGTATGCAGTGGTTCGCGATGACGCGTCTGCTACTGATGAGAGTGTCGTCGGAAGCGCGACCGCAGGCGAGATGGATGAGGAACCTGGGGAATATGTCAGGGCGCTACAAACCTTCGGCGAGAACCGGGGGGATCACACGGCGGCACTTGAAGTTGCGATACTCGGTTGGCTTGATGCAAAGCGTGGCCGCTCAGGCAGCCAGAGGACCTGGCGCACCTATGCCGACACCCTCTATTCCTTCCGCGCTGCTCTGAAGCGGGAGGGTCTGGACCTTGACGGCCCCTCCACGCCGGTTGCACTGGTAGCTCAGGCATGGGCCGGCTCTAAGCCTCTCTCAAGAAAAAGATCGGGAGGCCATAGCGCGGGCAACGCGGTCAACAACCTGCCATCACCGGCCGTCAAGGCTGCTAACAATGTTGCCGGCTCCGCTCCCGCCAGGGAACCCGCACCCACCACCTACAACCAGCGCTTGGCATCGGTGTCCAGCTTCTACAAATATGCTCGCAAGCAAGGCATACTCGATGCCAATCCCATCGAGCGTGTGGAGAGGCGGCGGGTACAGGCATACGCCGGCTCTCGTGCGCTTGAGGCTGATTATGTCAAGCAATCGCTGGCCTCTATTGATCGGAGCACAGCTATAGGTTCCAGAGACTATGCCCTCCTCCTCACCTACTTGCAGACGGGCAGGCGGTTGAGCGAGGTGGCGGCTCTGGAATCACGGGACTTGGAAGAGATACCCGGTGGTAAGCTGCGGGTGACGTTCCGCCGCTGTAAAGGAGGCAAGGTGCTGCACGATACGCTCACCACTCAGGTTACTTCTGCCCTACTTGCCTACCTATATAATACACATCGTTTGCCCTGGCACCAGTTGGACGGCAACACACCTGTATGAGTGTCACTTGCAGAGCGTAATGGCACCCGGGGAGGGCGGCTATCGAAGGTCTCTATCTCTCGCATCTGCAAAGCTCGATTGGGGACCACTCGGGTCCACACCCTCAGGAGCACAATGGCGCAAGTCATGGAAAAGAAGGGTGCGCCTGTATCTCTCATACAGCAGCGCCTCGCGCATAGCAGCCTGGCTACCACGGGTATCTACCTGGCATCACTGCGCCAGGACGACAATCCTTATGCTGATGAGATAGCGGGTGCGTTCTGAGTAGAATGAGTAACTTAGCACCAGTATGAAGAAAAAGGAAGCGGGTTGATTTGAGAGGACTCTGGCTGACTACCTGGCTAGGTAGTTTTCTGGCAAGCTGGTGACCTAGCTAATCCACTTACACATTACACACTTACCTGCCGATTCGACTGAGTACCAGAATTCCGGTTAGCCGAAAGTAGTAAGGCTTTGATTTTGCATATAAGATTTGGCACTATATCTGACATGTAGAGGCCGCTTGTCAGGCTGAAGACTTTCAAGTCCTATAAACGGACGTTTTTGGCACTCGTCGTACAATCGATGGAGGAGGGAAGAAACCTGGAGCCTATTACGAACTTTGACCCGCAGACAACACGCAGTTCCCAACGAATTAGGCAAGTAGTTGCTGCTTGAGGGTTCCAGCTAGCCAGCTCTCGTAATCATCTGGCGACCAGCCTCCGCGCTCCACGAGTTCCTGGTATACCTCGGCCTGCGTGAGGGCGCAGTATATGGCTGCCGCTTTTTCCTGCGTGAGATCGCGCCGGAACATGTGTGCCGAGGCTGCAATAAAGCGGTCTAGAGCCTCGCGACGCCCTTGAAGCGCCTGGTCTAGTTCGGCTGCTGCTTCTCCATCTATCGCTGCGGCACTCTTGTAAATATCTATCATGCTGGCTCCTGTCTCCCACTGTCGCCGCGTCGCGTGAGCAGCTAATTCGAACCGGCATGCTGCGTCTACTTGCTCAAGCGCCTGCTGGTAGATGTTATGTTGCTCTGATTTACGATGCCAGGCTTCTCGTATGGAACGCAGAATTCCACGCTTGTTCTTAAAGATGGCGTACACGGTGCTGACGGAGACACCCGCCCTGTCAGCAATAGCCTCGATGGTGGTAGCCCCGTAGCCCTGCTGCAAGAACAACTCACAGCTTGTATCCACTATGAGGGCCTGTGTGGCCAGCGCCTGCCGCTGTCGGTGCGTCATTTGGCTCTTGACAACTTCCATGAATTACATTATAACATACCCATAGCCAATATAGTGTCACTATAATGAAAGGAGCAAGACTATGCCAAATGAAGCTAACAAGAAGATGATACAGGAGTTTATGGAGCGTGCTTTCAATCAAGGGGATCTCGCGGCGGTAGATGAGCATCTGGCCGCTACGGCGATTGACTATCAGGAGCCGGAGGGCACCAACTTCTGTACGCATCTCAAGCAGGTAATTACAGGGCTTCGCACGGCGTTTCCTGACCTGCACTTCCAAATCCACGACTTGCTGGCGGAAGGAGACATAGTTGCCTTTCGTTCCACCATGACAGGTACGCATCTCGGCTCTTTGCAAGTTGGACCGGGACCGCAGGCACCGCCTACCGGACGGCCCATCAGCGTAACTCATATGCACTTTGTGCGCATCGTTGATGGCAAAGGGGCTGATCTATGGCACCTGTGGGACACACAGGGCATGATGCGCCAGATTGGCAAGATGCCCGAGTCACTACCAGCAGCGCGATAGTTGTCGTGGCTACTTTGCCAATCCATGCATGAAATAGTACTAACGAGCTT
>JBBSIK010000341.1:0-4091 GCA_038232115.1 Chloroflexia bacterium | reverse complement strand
GGCTCCAGCAGTGGTACAATGTCGCGCCCAAGCAGGGGATGATGCAGCCGATGGCCGGTATGGGCATGTCCGACATGATGGACCTTCAAAGCCTGAAGGGTGCTGCTTTCGATAAAAAGTTTCTCACGATGATGCGTATGCACCACATGGGCGCTGTCGAGATGGCACAACTGGTGTCGAGCCGCGCTACTCACGCGGAGCTGAAAACACTGGCCCAGAGCATCATCAGCAGCCAGAGCGCCGAGATTCAGCAATTCGATGGCTGGCTGAAGACCTGGTACAATGTAGACGCCTCGAGCATGGGCGGCTCTATGGGTTCGATGTCCGGGAGTGATACGATGGCCGCCGGCAGTATGAGCGGCAACTCCGGCACTATGCCTCAAACGGGCAAGGGCGATGTGGTCCAGGAAAGCCTACTGGGTCTGGCGCTGATTGCTCTCGCTGCGATAGGGGCCGGTGGTATGCTGCTGCTGGGTGGCGCCTGGCTACGCAAGCGAACCTAGTGCCAACTCAAAGGGTGTAGTGTGCAAAAAATGAAGGATCATAGGATAATGGTGGGTATGAGAAGATCCCTATGTTTGTACGAGAACTAACTCCTGAAGAGCAGACACGCTTGGAGATGCTTTTACCTTGCGACGCAGCCAGATACTACTCGCATCGAGCCGAAGAGATCGGCCATCACTCATTGCCCGCAACCTGGGGTGTGCCGTGCAAACGGTACGCAACACGATACGCGCATACGATGCCGAAGGGGAAGAGTGCCTGCGGCCAAAGCGTCTAGGTCCCATAAAGACGCACCCTATCTTTGATGAGGAGAAGCGCGAAGAGTTGAAGGCGCTGTTGCACCGAAGCCCGCGTGATTTTGGTAAGGAGACCTCAGTGTGGACATTGGAGTTAGCGGCTGACGTGTGCGTGCAGAACGGATTGACTGAACGGCTGGTGAGCGACGAGACCGTGCGAATGGCGCTGCGGCGGCTGGGAGTGGGCTGGCGACGAGCCAAGAACTGGATTACCTCACCTGACCCGGAGTATGTCAGGGAAAAAAACGGCGAGACACCCTGATTGAGAGAGCAATTGAACGTGCTGAGCAAGGATGGGTAGTGGGTTTTCAGGATGAGGTATGGTGGAGTCGCCTCAAACAACCGGCCATGCACGCTTGGAGTGAGGAGAAAGAGCCTTTACGGTTGGTAGAGTTGAGCGTGAGCAAGAAGGACCCTGACCCCCTTGCATTGTGTTGCTATGGACTGCTCCGAGATGACACGCGTAAAGTGATGCTGCGCTTCGTTGAGGGGCGGCCTGTAAGCTCTGTTACCATCACTTACCTGGAGTGGGTGTGCGAGAGGCTGAGCGCTGAGGGCAAGCGGGTGTTGGTGCTGGTATGGGATAACGCGAGTTGGCAGATTAGTAGGGAAGTGCGGGACTGGCTGAGAGAGCACAACCGCCATGTGCCGGCCCAACGGCGACGATGTGCGAGTGGGGTACAGATAATCCCTTGCTGGTTGCCGTCCAAGAGTCCCTGGCTCAACCCCATAGAGCCTCGGTGGGTACATGGTAAGCGGGCGATTTTCGAACCCACCCGCACCCTGGCCGCCCACGAACTGGCCGGGCGTGTCTGTGGTTACTTTGATTGTGAACACCTTGCTCATATTGAACAAAAGATTGCTTGATTATGCACTAGGCACAGGTTTTAGCCTGGCTTTCTGCCCCACGCTGCTTCTGCTGTTTTTCGGGGTGACGATGGCCCTTGCAAGCCGTTCAGCGGGTGGGTTCGCATTCCCGTCCTTCTTTGCCCTGGGGACCGCTCTGCCTCTTGTGATCTTTATGGGATTGGCCCTTACCAGCGCAAAGGCAGCCGAGCGGTTGCGCCGTGGTATGCGCCGGGCCAATCGTCCCCTTCGCTGGATGGGGGCTAGCGTGCTAATCCTACTAGGTTTGCACGATACTCTCATCTACTGGTTCTTGTGACTCACCAGCTCGACAGGTTGCTTCCGAGGTTGCCTATCTGCCGAGGGCTAGCTGACCTGCCAGGCGACTTAATCCGGTCACCGAGCTGACCCGTAGACTCATAGCCAAAGTATTATTGTAGGGTAGTAGATATTGGCGTTTTGGATGCATACTTGCGTCTGTGACAGGACATTAGGAGAGGAGCAGTAAGAAAGTGAGCAAGATGAAACCCATCTCTCGTGTAGCCATCGTGGCATTTGCGCTGACTTCTCTATTGTTGGTAGCCGCACCGCCGCGTCGTGCCAGCGCCCACCCTATGGGTAATTTCACTATCAACCACTACAGCGCTCTTACGGTAGGTAAGGACCGCGTTGATGTGCTGTACGTAGTTGACATGGCGGAGATCCCCACATACCAAGAGTTGCAAACGATACGGGAAGACCGTAGCACCAACTTGACAGCCGCCGAAAGCGATGCCTACACTTCCAGGAAAGCAGCAGAGCTAGTGCCCAACCTGTTGCTCTCGGTGAACGGACAAGCTACTAAACTCGCCCTGCTGGGCAAGCCGATGTTGAGCTTCCCTCCTGGGGCGGGTGGCCTACCTACCCTGCGACTTGAGTTCCGACTCCGCGCTCCTATTGAAGGCGTACAGAAGGGTGATATAGAGTACCAGGACGATAACTATAAGGAGAGGATAGGCTGGAAAGAAATAATAGCTATACCGGGGCCGGGGGTGAGCTTCGAGCGCTCCAGCGTGTCCGAGACCGATTTGAGCGATGAGCTACGCAAGTATCCGCCCGATCTCATCAATATTCCGCCCCACATCACCAGTGCTTCTATTGCCTTCTCGGGAGGGGGCGGCACTCCGGCCACAAACGCCGCTCCCGCCGGAGCCACGCAGTCCTCAGATCAGATGTGGGGCTCGCTGGGCTGGGTAAAGCAGCAAACCGATGCTATTTCCACCATAATGAGTCAGAAGGATCTGCCTGCGGGTGCACTACTCACGGCCCTCTTGATTGCTTTCAGCGTTGGAGCCGCCCATGCTCTCGCGCCGGGCCACGGCAAAACGGTGGTAGCCGCCTACCTTGTCGGCAGCCGAGGCACAGCCTGGCACGCCATTTTCCTGGGCCTTATCGTAACGATCAGCCACACTATGGGCGTTTTCGCGCTGGGGTTTGTGGTGCTTTATCTTGCGAATTTTATTCTGCCTGAGGCTCTGTACCCCTGGTTGAGCTTCCTGTCGGGGTCTCTCCTTGTGATCATGGGAATCACACTGTTCATACAGCGGTACCGCAGTTGGAAACGGGACAAGAACTCTAAGTTAGAGGGTGTTCAGAGTGTTCAAGTTCACGCCGGCACCCACAGCCACGATGGGCAGGTCCACGCTCACACTCATGCTGATCATGAAGGCGATGTGCCTTATTCACACGCAGATGCTCACGGCCATTCGCACGACCACCCCCACAGCCAGGCTGACGAACATATCCACTCGCATGATGACCCCGCCACCGCGCACAAGCATGGTATGTTCGGGCGCGCTCATACGCATGTGCCTATTGGTGAGCCAAAGGTAACAGTAGGCAATCTCCTGTTGCTTGGTATCACGGGCGGTATCATTCCCTGCCCGTCTGCACTGGTGGTGCTGCTGGTGGGCGTGGCTTCCGGGCAGATAGCGCTGGGGCTGACCCTCATACTGGCGTTTAGCATGGGCCTCGCGGGGGTGCTTATGATGATAGGGCTGCTAATGGTATACAGCCGCAATTTCCTCAACAGGTTCAAGTTCGGCGGCGGGCGCTTCGGTCCTCTATTCGGTAGGTTGCCTATGGCCTCCGCGTTGGCGGTGTCCGGTCTTGGCGTGCTTATCGCCCTGCGCGCCTTCAACTTAGGATTATAGGGCAGGGCCCCTACATCTTGTCGGGCCATGATCCCTTAGTCTCGGCAACCAAAGCCTCCTCAGCCACAACCCTAACAACCCCTGTGCGTGCTCCTACTTCCATCTGAGCGAGCTCCTTGGCGAGAGCCTCATGTTGGGCTTCAATACACGATACCTTGATTGCTAGATAAGATTAACACAAGCCAACGCAAGAATAGAGGCAAGGACCTTGATCTCAAAACCAGGATTGGTGCGGGCGTGCAGCCTCTGTAAG
>JBBSIK010000340.1:0-4094 GCA_038232115.1 Chloroflexia bacterium | reverse complement strand
GGATGGTCGGTTATTCTCTGATTTGGGAGCCATTGGTCTTTCTCCTTTCGGTAGTTTGTCAGACTTACCATAAGGATAGCCAGGCTCCCGTTTTTACACAAGATTCAGTATACGGCCCTAAAGAGTGATGGCTAGCAAGTCGTGGTAAGAGAAACGATAAGTACACACATCCTACAAAGTCGGGCGAACTGATCGTTCCTCGACACCAAAGCCAAGAAATGGCAAGCGGTACGGTGGAACAAATCCTAAAGGATGCGGAGTCGGGCAACTAACTCGGCCCATGCCTCGAAGAACCTAATAGTAGGAGGCTGTCATGTACAGGTATGTAGTAGTCTTGGAGAAGACCTCCACCGAATATTCGGCTTATGCTCCTGATGTTTCAGGAGTTGGAGCTGTAGGCGAAACTATAGAGGAAACCCTGGCGAATATGCAAGAAGCATTGGAAATGCGCTTTGAGGGTATCCTGGGTAGGGGGAGGCACTACCCGAAGTGAATGCTACTGATGCCGGCTATATAGAGGTAGACGAAACAAAGTTTGTCAAAGCAACAGTTTAGCGAAGAAAGCGGGCAGTGCTGTCGAGGCCCGACTGATTATATGTGGGCGCATCGTGAAACGTAACCCGTAACCCCACTTAATCTTTGCGCTTCGTCTCTTTACGAGTTACGGGTTACGCGTCAAGCCTTCTCCAACGCCCTTGCCACAGTCGCCACATATATCTCTCGCGTGCCTGCTGCCCTTATGGTGGCTACGCATTCGCCTAGGGTCGAGCCAGTGGTGAACACGTCATCGAGTAGCAGCACGGCGGCTGGTGGCTGTTCGCTATCCCAGGAGAAGGCATCGCGCACGTTCTCTCCACGCTCTTGGGCGCTAAGGCCCACCTGCGAGCGGGTGCTCTTGCGACGGCTGAGATTGGTAACAACTTCCCATTCAGTATGACGCGATAGTTCGAGGCCCAGAAGATATGCCTGGTTGAAGCCACGCGCACGCTGCCTGTCTTTGTGCAGAGGCACCGGCACGATAGCGGGCTTCACATCGCACATGCGCGGCCATCTTGCGCAGCCTTGCAGGGCCACATATATCAGTTCCGCCAGAGGACGAGCAAGGGGCCTGTCGTTCTCGTACTTGAGGTGGTGTATCGCCTCACGCAGCGGCCCATCGAAGGCCCCGGCACACACCAGGGATATCACGCCCATGATGCTGTGGGGTTCGTCAGAAGCGGGCTTAATCGAGAGACGGCACTCGTCGCAGAACCAACGTCCACGGTGATCGCACCCACCACAGCGGGGCGGGTAAATTAGGTCCAGCACCATGCTGTACACTGCTGCTGCTGTGATCGTGCCGGCCAAGTTCTGCCCTCTTGCTAACTTTTTACTTTCTACTTGCGACTCCGTTATCACCCGATCGTCTGATATTATACCTGCAAACTCGATCTCAGGAGTGTGAAACGAGACGGCTCGAACTATGCGATGCGTAGGCACGGTGGTAGCTATAAAATTGAACCTTCTGGGCCTATTCGGGGTATAAGTACATACGAGTATTTTCGTGCCACAAGTCCACCTCAAGGGCTATACTGGCACATAGAACCTTATGTAAACCCTCTGTAACTATATTTATCCCTTAATTCTCTTTGTAGCATGAGAGGGCGCTATATGTCTACCATTTTACAGGCAGACCAACGACTCGCTTCCGGCCAGGCGAAACAGGCAGGCGTCGTCTGGCAGAGATTTCGCAAGCAGCGCACGGGTCTCCTGGGGCTTATCGTGCTCCTCCTGATGATAGTAGGCGTTCTTATAATACCTATCATCTCCCCTTTTGACGCGCATGGCATCAGCCCTCTCTCACGCTTCGCGCCCATGGGAGCATCAGACGCATTTAACGGGCAAACGCACTGGTTGGGCACCGACTACCTTGGCCGAGACGAAATGGTGCGTCTGTTCACCGGGGGCCGAGTTTCGCTGCTCATCGCCCTGGCCGCTACAGTTTTCATTGTGCTCATCGGCACCATTGTGGGCGCGATCTCCGGCTACTACGGCGGCCTAATAGACACGGCTCTGATGCGGTTTACTGACTTCATGCTCGCCATTCCCCTGCTGCCGATGTATCTGTTCACCATGAGACTGCTGAGGGAGGCCCCGGCATTGATGCCCATCTGGTTCGACGACAAGACAAACGCCTTGCTGACTCTGGCGGCGGTTGCGGGTGTATTTACCCTCTTCGGCTGGATGGCCCTTGCTCGCCTGGTGAGGGGGTCGGTGCTCACGTTGCGCTCGCTCGATTTCGTGGAGGCTGCCCGCGCTAGGGGCCAGCAATCGCCGCATTATATTCAAGCACCTGCTTCCCAACACGATTGCGCCTATTATAGTGGCAGCCACTTTTGCCGTGGGCGATTTCGTCATCCTGGAAGCGGTGCTGGCCTACTTCCAGCAAGGCGTCACCGACAGGCCGTTCCCGTCGTGGGGTAACTTGCTCGCGCCCGTGCAAGGTCTGGCAATGAGCCTCACCAATATCAATCCCTTTGAAGACATACGCGGCTGGCTCTTTCTTCTCCCCAGCATCCTCATCACGGTGCTCTCGATCAACTACATCGGCGACGCGCTCCGTAACGCTCTAGACCCGCACTGGAGCGAGTGACGCGGGCGAACAGTCAGTTGCTAAGACGGAAACATAAAGGCGCAAAGTGCGCGCAAAGATTAAGAAGGGTTTCTTTGCTAACAACTACTCGGTACTTTCAGCCTTCTAACTTTCAACTCGGAATTCAAACTCGCACTGGAGGCACAGAGGCATAATGGCTGGCTATTTAACACGAAGAGTTCTCCAAAGTCTGGGCTTTATCGTGCTCGTGTGGTTTGCAATCTATACTTTGTTGGTCATGGTGATGCCCGACGGACCGGCGCACGGCGAAACCACTGACGCGAGCGCAACCCCTAGCCCAGGGGTTGCCACCCGGCTTTACACTTAGCTCGGGTGACCCGGCGCTCCAGGCAGATAAGGCCTGGCCGCTCAACGTCTTCCTATGGTTGTTCAGTCCCAACCCGCACAGCCAGTCTGACGCACAGTCAGCCGTTGTGGACGACGCGGGGAGCGTTATATCTGGCAGCGCGGATGAAGCTCCAAACGGTATTGACATACGCATCGGGGACCTGCATCTGACGGGGGCCGGCGCACTGACGGGCAACTTCGGCAGGTCGCAGGTCGTAGGGCGCGGCCAAAAGGTGTCGGACATGCTGGGGCAGAGGTGGAGCAACACCGTTATCCTCGTTAGCCTGGCGCTGATTGCGGCTTTTGCGCTGGCAATACCTGTGGGAATAATAGCCGCCCTGCGCTACCGCTCACCCGTGGACCACACACTGACCTTCTTCTCCTTCCTGCGCTTCTCGCTACCGCCATTCAGCCTGGGCGTAATTCTCATCATGCTATTCGCTGTGATACCATATTTGCTGCGCCTCAACCTGAATTGGGACTGGATGCCGTATCTGCCGCCGGGGAACTGGCACGCACTAACTACGAAAGCGATTTTATGGACCGGCTGCAACACCTGGTGCTGCCCGTAGCCACGCTAGCCATACCGCAGATAGCATGGCTCTCACGGCACGTGCGTTTTTCGATGCTGGACATACTAAAGCTGGATTATATCCGCACCGCTTGGGCCAAGGGGCTACCCATGCGCCGTGTCGTTCTCAAACATGCCCTGCGCAACGCCCTCATACCGCTTATCACTTCAGTGGGGGTGATGATACCCGCACTCTTAGCAGGCACGATCATCGTGGAATCGGTGTTCTCCTATCCAGGTCTGGGACAGGTATTTTTCCAGGCACTGGGTGGCTTGCCCTCTCAAATGTCGGACACAGAGCCGGGTAGCATCGGGCGAATGGACTACACCCTGACCCTCGCGCTGATGTTCTTCCTCATAGTGGTAGTAGCGGTCTCCAACATGCTGGTGGACGTGCTCTACACGGTGGCCGACCCACGTATCAGCCTTAACCAGAAATCGCGTGTATAGGAGTGCCAAGCTAAAAGTAAACGGTGATTACCCGCCTAAGCAGCTTCAGATAAGTAATTCGTAGTATGAGCATGAGCAAGCACTAAAGCAGGG